>JACQYJ010000105.1 GCA_016208525.1 Deltaproteobacteria bacterium
AAAACTCCCGGCGGCAGACGCAAAGAACCTTGAAGAGGCCATAGAAGAGGCAAAGAAGGCGATAGAAACCAATGACGCCGTCAAGATCAAGGACAGCATGGACAAGCTCACAAAGGCCTCCCACAAGCTTGCCGAGGTGCTTTATCAGCAGCCCAAGGCTGAAGGGCATGCGCATACCCAGGAGCCAGAGGGGGGGGAGGAGAAGAAGGCCCAGGAGGGCGAGGTAATCGATGCGGAGTTTAAAGAGGAAAAGAAATAAATTGTAGGGGCAATCCCTTGTGGTTGCTCAATTCAGGGCGGGCGCAAGACCCGCCCCTACAAAACAGAAAAAGGAGGTGAGCAATATGGCGCTTGTAAAGTGGGACCCGTTCAGGGACATCATAACCCTCAGGGAAAGGATGGACAGGATGTTTGAGGATAGCCTCTCCAGGTTCAGGATGCCGGAGGAAGCGGCTATGCCGACCTTCTGGTCGCCGTCAGTAGATATATATGAGACTGATGAGAACATAGTCCTTAAGGCCGAATTGCCCGGGGTTGACAAGAAAGAGGTCTCTGTCGAGGTCAAGGACAACACCCTGATTATGAAAGGGGAGAGAAAGAGGGAGAAGGAGGTAAAGGAGGAGAACTACCACAGGGTAGAACGCTCCTTCGGAACCTTTATGCGCTCCTTCACTCTGCCTGTCAGCGTTAAGCAGGACCAGGTAAAGGCCAGGTTCAAGGACGGTGTCCTTGAAGTGACCCTTCCCAAATCAGAAGAGGCAAAGCCGAAGCAGGTGAAGGTAGAGGTGGAATAATTCAGCAATGAGTGCAAAGCAATGAGCGATGAGTGTCTCAACTCGTTGCTCGTTGCTAAACATTTCTTTTTCCGTGTTATAATTCATTAATGTCCAGATTTAATCTCTCCACAGGCTTCAAACCATCAGGCGACCAGCCTCAGGCAATCTATAAGCTCTCTAATGGGATAAAAGAAGGTCACAAGCACCAGGTACTCCTTGGCGTGACCGGCTCAGGCAAGACCTTTACCATGGCCAACGTCATAGCCAGGGTGGAGAAGCCGACTCTTGTCATTGCGCCGAACAAGACCCTGGCGGCCCAGCTTTACACCGAGCTTAAGGAGTTGTTCCCTGAGAATGCGGTTGAATACTTCGTCTCTTACTACGACTACTACCAGCCTGAGGCATACCTTCCTGCATCCGGGACATACATAGAAAAAGACGCCCAGATCAACGACGAGATAGACAAGATGAGGCACTCCGCCACATACTCCCTCCTGGAGAGGAACGACGTGATAATTGTCGCCTCAGTCTCCTGCATATACGGCCTGGGCTCTCCTGAGGCATACCACGGGATGCTTTTGCGGCTTACTACAGGGCAGGAGGTGAACAGGGACTCTGTTCTGAAGAAACTGGTGGATATCCAGTACCAGAGGAACGATATTGACTTCTACCGCGGGACATTCAGGGTCAGGGGGGACGTCATAGAGGTCTTTCCAGCTTATGAGGAGGAGAAGGCCATACGTATCGAGCTTTTTGGCGATGATGTAGAGGCGATATCCGTTATAGACCCATTAAGGGGCAAGGTGATTCAGAAGCTGGAGAAGGTTGCCATATACCCTGCCAGCCATTATGTCACACCAAAGGAGCAGATGCAGAAGGCCATAGAGGCTATAAAAGAGGAGATGCATGAGAGGGTCAGGGAGTTCAAGTCCCGGAACAAGCTGATAGAGGCCCAGAGGATCGCGGAGAGGACCCTCTTTGACATAGAGATGATGGAGGAGATGGGATACTGCAACGGTATCGAGAACTACTCCAGACACCTCTCAGGAAGAGGGGCGGGCGACCCGCCCCCTACATTGATTGATTACTTCCCGAAGGATTCTCTGTTCATTATAGACGAAAGCCATATCACAGTCCCCCAGCTCATCGGGATGTACAGAGGAGACAGGTCGAGGAAGGAGAACCTGGTAGGGTACGGATTCAGGCTCCCGTCCGCCCTTGACAACAGGCCCTTAAGGTTTGAAGAGTTCGAGAAGCTCGTCCCGCAGATAGTCTACGTTTCCGCAACACCGGCAGCTTATGAGATGGAAAAGGCGGATGGAAGGGTGGCAGAGCAGGTAATAAGGCCGACAGGGCTCATAGACCCTGAGATAGAGGTAAAACCTGCCAGAAATCAGGTGGACGACGTCCTGGGGGAGATAAGGGAGAGGATAAAGGGTGGCGACAGGGCGCTGGTTACAACCCTTACAAAGAGGATGGCCGAGGACCTGACGGAGTATCTTGCTGACCTGAGTATAAAGGTCAGATACCTTCATTCCGACGTGGATACCCTGGAGAGGGTGGAGATTATAAGAGACCTCAGGATGGGGAAGTTCGATGTACTTGTAGGTATAAACCTGCTGAGGGAGGGGCTTGATCTCCCTGAGGTATCCCTTGTAGCCATCCTGGATGCAGACAAGGAAGGGTTCCTCCGCTCAGAGCGCTCCCTTATTCAGACCTGCGGTAGGGCCGCAAGGAATGTGAACGGCAAGGTCATCATGTATGCGGACGTGATGACCATGTCTATGAAGAGGGCGATTGATGAAACCAACAGGAGAAGGAATATCCAGGAGGATTACAATAGAAAGCATGGCATAACCCCCCAGACCATCAAGAAGTCTATATCCGATATCCTGACCTCGGTATACGAGGCCGACTATTTTACAGTCCCCACTGTCATGGAAAAAGGAAAGGAGTATATCCCGTCCTCTGAAATGCCCAAGCTCATAGCCAAGATGGAAAAGGAGATGAAGGCAGCAGCAAAGAATATGGAGTTTGAACGCGCAGCAGAGATACGCGACAGGATAAAGAGGCTGAAGGATATGGACCTTGTGGTGGGAGGGAAAGGATAAAGCATGAATAAGCTATTTGTATTTATCGGCGCCACAGCGGGCGGATGGATAGGGTGGTTGGTCGGTGAGCAGGTCGGGTTTATGACGGCCTTTATGCTGAGCATTATAGGAACTGCTGTTGGAATATACTACGCCCGGAAGATGGCGAAGGAATATCTGAGTTAGTTTTTCCTGCGGTCTTTCAATGCATGTTCGATCTCTTTTGTTATGGCGTTGGCAGCCCTGGCCGGGTCAGGAGCTGTTCTTATAGGTCTTCCAACTACTATATAGTCTGCCCCGTCGTAAATCGCCTGATATGGCGTCACTATCCGTTTCTGATCGTCGTTCTTTATCGCATCTCCCGCAAGCCTTATCCCCGGTGTCACTACAACCAGACTGTCGCCGAACTCCTCCTTGACCGCCCTCACCTCTTCACCTGAACAGACGATACCGTAACACCCGGCAGCCTTTGCTATCCTCGCCCTGTGTAATACTGTACGGTAACAAATTCTACGCCGTGCATGTTGGCTGATTTTAAGGCCCCCCTGACGGTCTCAGGGATGTCGTGGAACTTCATGTCAAGGAAGACCTTTGCCTGTGAAGATTGGGACAGCACTGCATCTATGACCTTGGGCCCCTCGCCGACAAAGAGCTGAAGCCCTATCTTGAACATCCCTACATGGTCCTTCAGGAGCCGGACCAGTCCCTCCGCCTCTTTTACAGTGGAAACGTCCAGGGCAAATATGATCCTGTCTTTAGGGGAAAGCGTCTTCATTGGTGTTTATATTAAGAAACCGGGGAAGATATGTCAACGACAAAAGTCACGCTGAGAGCTTGACTCAAGGGCATTGGTAGGTCTAATATGAAACTTCCATGACCTGCGGTCATAAGGGAGGAAGAAAATCCCCCTTGCTCCCCCTCTTCCAAAGGGGGAAAGTTTATGTCCCCCTCTTTAACAAAGAGGGGTTAGGGGAGATTTTCGGAGCAAATATGAATAGCCAGGTGTTCCCCAAGGAGCGGATAAAAAAGATTAAGAACCTCCATGAGCACAAGGAGAGGGTTGAGAGTGAACTCTTTATTATTGAAGGTATGCGGCTTATGGATGAGGCGCTCAAGGAAATGGTCCCGATAGAGGAGGCGCTTTATACGGCCAGGTTAGCTGAGACAAGTCAGGGGGGAGTTCTGCTTGCGTCTATGCGCAAGAAGCGCTTATCTGTGTCCCAAATCACTGAGAAGGCCTTGAGGGCAATTGCAGAGACTGAGAACCCCCAGGGTATTCTGGCGGTGGCAAGGCAGTTGAAATGGACTTTTAAAGATCTAATAAAAAATAAGGGAACCGTAATAATAGCCTGCGGCTTGCAAGACCCTGGGAACCTGGGGACTATCATACGAAGCGCTGATGCCGGAGGGTGCGGAGGTGTCTTTACGACTCAAAACAGTGTGGATATATACAACTCCAAGGTCATCAGGGCAACGATGGGGAGCATATTCCGCTTGCCGGTCATGAAGTTTGACGACACTGAAGAAGCCGTCTCTGCCCTGAAAAAAGAGGGTTACCAGATAATAGCCACCACTGCCCACTCAAGGAGTTCATATCTCGATCCCGACTACATGAAACCTACGGCATTTCTAATAGGACAGGAGGGGTCTGGACTTTCTGAAGAAGCGCTTAAATCGGCTGACAAAAAGGTCTTTATCCCCATGAAAAAAGGTGTGGAATCGCTTAACGCTGCCGTTTCAGCAAGCATATTGATTTACGAGGCCTTCAGGCAGAGGATTAAAGATGTGAGACGTGAAACGTAAGACGTGAGATGTGAAAACCTTACGATTTGCGAAGATCGGCCAATGTGAGTTTCTCTTTCCATACAAGGATTAATCCAAGCACAACCAGGGGAACAAATTGGGCGAGGTGCATGACTATTGCCATGCCTATGGCCTCTTCCTTGCCGATCCCGTAAAATCCCAGTCCCAGATAAATTGCATAATGGAACGGTCCCACGTATCCCGGCGAAGAAGGGACGGAAACGGCAAAGGCAAGCAGCACAAGTATCAGGAGGGCGGAGGAGAAAGGCAGGAAGAAACCAAAGGAGACAGTAATGATATAGATAGGCAGGGCAGATACAAACCAGTTAAGGACCGAATATAGAGACACCATAAACAAGGAACGACCCCCCTTCACTACCTCCAGTCCGGAGGCAAGGGAATTCAGGAAAAGTATCAGATGTTCCTGTACCCTCTCAGAGAAAGGCTTGATGGCCTTTCTGACGATAGACACGCTCGTCTCCCTGTATCTCACAAGCATTACCAGAAAAAACAGGGCTATGATAATAACAACAAGAAGTCCGTAGGCTCCACCCCTGACTGTCTCCTTTATCTCCGACACCCCGATGGGAAGCTCTAAGAAAAGGAATAGAACCATTGTGAGCAGCAATACGGCAATTATATCGAAGATCCTCTCAACAACGATAGTCGCAAAGGAAGATGTTATGCTGATATCCTCCTTGTTCCCTATGACATAAGCCCTGACAAACTCCCCCATCCTCGCGGGGAGCAGGTTGTTGGACATGAAACCTATGGTTGTTGCGGAAAAAAGGTTCCATATCCCTATCTCCTTCTGCGGCCTGATAAGGTGTTGCCACCTGAGCGCCCTGATCAGCATCAGTAAATACTGGGCAAGAAACGCTGGGATCCAGAGGTATATATTGGCATGGGATGACGCCTCCCATAGCTTGTGGTAATCAACTCCACGGAAGAGGAAGAAGATCAGGACTACGCTTATTCCTATGCCGACCCAGAACTTCCAGTTCACTTAAACCTCTACAAAACCTAAATTTATGACACACATAAAAAAACAAAGCATTTTATCCACAGATTACACAGATTTCACAGATTAAAACCTTTAAAATCTGCGGCCATCTGCGTAATCTGTGGACAGATAGCTCTTATCGTATTATTTGAGTATTTCCTTTGCCTTCAGGACATCCTGGCTTATCTGTGCCACAAGGGCTGCCGGTGTTGGGAAGGCGACATCATCCCTTATCCTTTCTATAAAAAGGAGATCAACCTTTTCTCCGTATATATCATAATTAAAGTCAAATATATGGGCCTCAACAGAAAAAGGGTCATCTGGAAATGTCGGATGTTTGCCTACATTGGCCACTGCATTGTATCTGTTTCCATTTAATACGAGAACTGAGGCATAAACCCCTGATTTTGGGAACAACTCACCTTTTGTTTCTATGTTTGCTGTTGGAAACCCCAATATCTTTCCCCTCTTTCTCCCTTGAACTACCACCCCTTCCATGTCGTAGGGCCTGCCAAGGAGAGTGAAAGCAAGTTTAACATTCCCGCCCCATATCGCCTCCCTTACCTTGCTGCTGGAAACCACCGCACCGCCGATCTTGACAGGGTCAACCACATGGAGTCTGAAACCATACTCCTCTCCCATGCTTCTCAGAAATTCTGTGCCGCCTTGCTTCCCTTTACCAAAGGCATAATTGAATCCCACAACTACATCTCTTGCTCCAATAGTGTCAACCAGCACATTTTTAACGAAAGAGCGCGGATGCAGGTTAGCGAAGTCGAGATTGAACTCCGCGCATATAACAGCAGAAATCCCCAGCTCCTCCATTATCTTGATCTTCTTTTCCGTGGGTGTTATCAGCGGAAGGTACTTTTCCGGCGCCAGGACCTTTATCGGATGAGGATCAAACGTAAAGGCCACGGAGTCCACCCCGGATTCAAGGGATAGTTCCATGGCCTTTTTCAATAACGCCTGATGTCCCAGATGTATGCCGTCAAAATTGCCTATGGCCAATACAGGTGATCTCAGGCCCTCTATTCGATCATTTCCCCTGAAGACACGTATCACTTTGTCTTTGCCGCGCCTCGGAGCTTTTTTTCGAGGGAAGCGACCCTCTTTGTCAGCTTTTCAATGTCTTCCTTTGTCGCTATGTCCGCACTGCCGAGGACATCTTCAGCCCCTTTATGCAGTTTTTCAGAAAACTCCTTCCGTGCTTCTTCACCCCTCTTGAGGAGGTCTTTGAAGAGCTTCTCACCCTCCCTGGAGCTTATCTCACCCCTTTTTATCAGGTCATCCACCAGCTTCTTCATCTCCTTGCTTCCCTGTGTGAAGAGCCCGATCCCAGCCAAAACAGACTTTCTAAAGAACTCCGCCATAACGAACCTCCTTGTATAAAGCTTTTAATTTCACCTGAAAATACCTTTCAAATCTCCCCTAACCCCTCTTTGCTAAAGAGGGGAACCTTTAAAGTCCACCTTTGGGAAAGGGGGATTAAGGGGGATTTTCATCGTTCTTTGTGACTGAAGGTCATGACAGTTTCGGAATGATTTATGAATTTATAGCATGGATGTAGATGATACGCAACAGGATTTCAGAAAGCTTCAGACAAGGGAAGACTTATAATAATCGCGTTCTATAGACGTTTCGCCGGAAGAATTTGAAAGGGCTGAAAGGACTTCATTTTTTTGTGAGATCAGAAGGACAGGGAAGGTTGTGTATAGAGGGTCTTGCAAAACTCTAAAACAGATCATTTAAAAACCATTTTTACCAGACTTCAAGGACTTCAGAAAAAAGAGAGAATCACCTTTTGGGTGAAGCTTTTTATCCTTTCAGATGTTTGTTTGATCTGTCTTTACCCGTGTTCATCCGTGGCCAACTGAGTTTTTTAGGTTTATATAACCTAAATCCTGCAATCGAACCACAGAGCACACTGAAGAAACCCTTTATTTCCCGCCTCAGACGAAAGAAGTTGACTACATACTGCCGGGTGTTTCTAAGAGTGTGTACCTCAAGTATGGTGCCGAAGGGGGGAATCGAACCCCCATGGAGTTGCCCCCACTAGACCCTGAACCTAGCGTGTCTACCAGTTCCACCACTTCGGCATAATGCAGGAAGTGCATATTTGAGATAGTTAATCTATACTAATTTCAAAAAAAGTCAATAGTTGATAAAGTCCTAAATCCACCACCTAATTCATAATGGTCTTTCAGTCTGTGAAATTTATGGTCAAATTGCGCCCAAATTCATTTCTTCATGATTAAATCAAGGGCATAGTCCGTTCCCACCCTACTTTTGGCAGTGGCTATTTTGGTAGCGTTCCAAATAGGAGACCCATTCCCGCCTCAATCCTCCCCCTGAAGGGTAGGAAGTTTTTGGCTGCTTCAAACCCCGAAGAAGAGGGGCATTGGCAGGGCAGATAACAAGAGTATGCAGGAGGAACAGAAGCAGTAGATAGGATTCAAGTGTGGTACTATTCACCGGCTTTTTGCAAGACCTTATGATAAAGGTCGGGATTTATCCTGAAACCATACTCGACGACTTTATCAAGAAAGGGGCGGATATTGGGTATTATCTCCATATCCTTCATATCCAAATGTCTATTTTTGGTGAATCAGGGCTCAATAGATATGGAATACGGTTGCATCTCTCTTCATTAGGTGTTAGAAAATATGGTATGAGAAGGTTTTTTAAATCTCTTGCCATCCTCCTCCTCGCTTTCCTCACAATACTTATAATCTCTACAATCATACTCAGGCGCTACTTCCCACCCGAAAGGATAAAGGGGATCCTTCTTGCAGAGGCTGAGAAGGCCATAGGCAGGAGGGTATCTGTCGGAGAGGTAGGTATCAGCCTGCTTCACGGGATAGATATTAGTGATATTTACATAGGCGAGAACCGGAGTTATGGAGATATCCCGTTTGTAAAGGTCAAGAGGGTCACCGTTGGATACGGCTTTTCAGAGATATTCCAGAAGAGGATTGTATTCAACAGGATTACTGTAGAACAGCCTGAGCTTTATATACGCGCACGCGAGGGAAAACTTGCCCTTTCCGATCTTATGATTATGAAGAAGCCCCCTCTTGAAGAAAGACCAACGGGACCGACGAAGCCTTTCCCTCTGACTGTCCTGCTCAAGAGCTGCGAGGTTAGGGGGATTAACCTGTTTTACGATGCAGAGGATGCAAAGGGTTCGATAAAGGGTATAAACATCTCCCTGAATGGCGATTTTTACCCATTCAGGGGCATTAACGTCAAGGTATCTTCCAGAGATGAGGACAATATAGGTATCTCCGCAAAGGGTTTAACCTTAAATACCGGGTTATTGACTGATATGCATCTTGCCCTGAAAGGGACGGACTCCTTTTCGTTGCTGGGGAAGGTTCGGATGAAAGGTCTTAAAGCCGGTATTAATGAGAAGAGGCTTAGGCCGCTTGATATTAACCTGGGGCTTGATCTGACTGGAGAGATGAACGGCGGGGCAGAGATAAAGAGAGTATCGGTTGTGGTGGGGAAGGGTAGCAGCTTTAACCTCTCCGGCTCTATCAGAGAACTGAAAGGTCTTAAGGGTGTTGATATAAAGGTTACTGGCGAATCTGATCTGGCCGAGGTTTCAAAGATAGCTGCGGAGTTCATGCCTATACCTGTGAGCGGGTCATTCAACATAGCGGGGATTCGGGTTGAAGGAGATGTGCCTGCTTCGCTGAAGGTAAAGAGTAATATCTCTCTAAACGGGGTAAAGGTTTCCCATAAGGGGATCAATCTCCAGGTTGACGGTTCTATAAAGGCGGAGGCCAACAGCAGGGGAGATGTCACCCTTTCTGGGATGAGGCTGAACTTGAACAATGCCGTGACTGTGGAGGCCTCTGCAAATGCCTCCAAGTGGGGAAAAGGGAAGGTCAGCGGGAGGGCGCACGTCGTCGTAGATAACGGAAAGTCCCTGGCTCTATTGCCTGAAGAGATATTGAAAAAGATCGGTAAGGTCGGCATCTCAGGTATGACAAAGGTTGACATGACAGGAGGAAGGGGTTCGGAGAAGGGGGCGCTCAAGGTTAATATAAGCGGCATGTCCGATGTAAGGAATCTATCGGCAGGACCAATCTCTGTGGACGAGACGGCTGTAAACT
>JACQYJ010000106.1 GCA_016208525.1 Deltaproteobacteria bacterium
CAGAACATACTTCCCCGCCATGTCGGCAGTGAATGTCGGCCCGGGCACGGTCGAACTCGACAGGGCTGCGGCGCTCCCAACCGGCTTGGCTGTCCACGACCAGACATAGGTGAGCGCATCCCCGTTTGCGTCCGACCCGCTCCCGCTGAGGGTCACCGGAGACCCGGCCCCGGCCGCCTGCTGGTCTGTTCCCGCGTTCGCAACCGGGGCAGTATTGCCGTTCGTTCCGTTGGTTCCATTAGTTCCATTGGTGCCATTTGTTCCATTCGTCCCGTTTGTACCGTTAGTACCAGTGGCGCCGTTGCAGATGTAATTGTTAGAGGTTATCTCGGAGGAATCGAGGACCCCGTTTGCGTTTGAGTCCAGGCCCACGCTGACCTTATTGCCGCCGGCTGTGCAGTTTGCACCTGACGGTTCTGTTGTAACGGATACAAGGGCATTGAGCCCGCTTGTCCCGTTAGTTCCATTGGTCCCATTGCACACGTACTGCGTGCTGTCAACCTCGGAGGCGTCCAGCACGCCGTTCTTATTGTCATCTATCCCCGCGTCCACCTGGATGCCTCCGCCGGGACAGATGCTCACAGAAACAGCGGAAGACACCTTGGTCAACACTGACGCCGCCCCGGTGGTGTCGCCGCCGGTCGAACCCCCTCCTCCCCCGCCGCCGCAACCTGCCAGAACAACGACCGACAGCAATGCCGTAAATCCAAACCTTAATAACATCTTCATTTCTGTGCCCTCCTTTTATAATTTAATGGCAATTTATAAAAAACCGCTGGCGCCTCTTACAAAAGTCTTTTTTGTGGTTCGACAGGCTCACCACGAACGGGAAAAAGTCCATGATTTCAACCTAACCACCGTTCGCCCTGAGCTTGTCGAAGGGGAATTTCGGGCTTTTGCAAGAGGCTCACTGGATACCGAAAATAAAAATGCCTTTCCCGTAACCTCACAGGGAAAGGCATTTTATAAACATCATTAACGACGGTGTTATGAGTTGAGTTAAGTTAAGTTGAGTTAAGTTAAGTTAAGTTAAGTTGAATTGAGTTGAGTTGAGTTGAGTTGAGTGAGACGTGCCATTTTAAACCTCAAAAGATTTCACCCTCCCTCACCCTGACCCTCTCCCTGAGGGCGAGGGGACTTAGTGGTGGGCAGCCTTGCCCTTTATCTGCTTTACTTCTCTGGAGGTTTCAAGCAAACCCTCGGCCAGAGAATTGACTGTGGATTTGACATCGGCCATATCGTCTTTGAGTTCGGCAACATCCAATTTTAGTTCAGAAACATCGGATTTAATCTCTGCAACATCGGCTTCAAGTCTGTCCATCCGACCGCCAAGATTAGTCTCAACTTGATCCAAACGATTTTTAAGACCGCCAATATCAGTCTTGATGCCTAAGAGTATATTTATGATCTGTTCTTCCATGCAGTTGTTTATATCTCGACATTGCATATATGTCAAGATTTTTTCTTAATTCAGATTTTTCCTTAATTCTGGAAAACAAAAAGCCCCATCCATTTCTGGATGAGGCTTTTAAATTTAATCCCGGCGAGGTATTGAGGGTCAGGTCTTTTATCATGGTGTCAGCCGCTACCTCTCATAATATTACTCACAGTGGAAGCATGCAGATCAAGGTATTGAGCGATTTCGATCTGTTTGTATCCATGTTTTTCGACGGCCTCGAATGATATGGGCTTTTTATATTACGGGCAGGTTAAATATGTCAATAATTCTTTTTAATTTCGCCAAATCAAAGTAGAAATGTCCTAAAACAGGCTATACTACCATCCTTGACACTGTCTGCCTTTGTTAATATAATCCGGTCGCAATGAAGAAGGAACTTTTAAGAAAGCTGCCGGCGGTTGATTCCCTCCTTAAGGACAGCAAGATAGCCTTATTGCTAAAAGAAAGGTCGCGCCCGATAGTTGTTGAAGCTATAAGGACCGCCCTTGATAAGGAAAGGGAGTTGATAAAAGGCAGCGACGCAACGCTTTACAGGTTTAATATTGACGAGTTCCGCAAAAAGGTGGAGACTGAGATAGAAAAAAGCGGGAAGCTCAGCCTTGCGAGGGTAGTAAATGCGACTGGTGTAATCCTCCATACGAACCTTGGAAGGGCGCCCCTTTCAGTATCGGCATTGAAAAACCTGATTGAAGTTTCGACTGGTTATGCCAACCTTGAATTTGATCTGGATAGGGGGGAAAGGGGTGAAAGGTATTCACATCTGGAACCGCTTCTTTGCAGCCTTACAGGGTCAGAGGCCGCCTTGGTCGTCAACAATAACGCAGCTGCTGTTCTGCTCGTCCTCAACACACTGGCGGAGGGGAAGGAGGTCATAGTCTCACGCGGAGAACTGGTTGAGATAGGGGGTTCGTTCAGGATACCGGATGTGATGAGAAAGAGCGGGGCAAGGCTTGTGGAGGTTGGGACCACCAACAGGACGCACCTCAGGGATTACGAGGTGGCCTTAACCCCTGAAACGTCATTGATTATGAAGGTCCACAGGAGCAACTTCGACATGGTCGGTTTCACAGCGGATGTCCCTATCCAGGATTTAGTCAGGCTCGGCAAAGACAATAACATCCCTGTGATGAACGACCTCGGCAGCGGAAGCATTATTGACCTTTCCAGGTATTGGGGACTGTCCCTATTTACCGGCGGAGCAAAGCGTAGTGGTAGAATGGGGACTGTCCCCGTAATAAGAGAGCCAACTGTCCAGGATTCCGTTGCAGCAGGGATAGACGTTATTACATTCAGCGGAGACAAGCTGCTTGGCGGCCCTCAGGCAGGAATCATCATCGGAAAAAAGGAAGTCATAGAAGCCATTAAGAAAAACCCTCTTACAAGGGCTTTAAGGATTGACAAGCTCACAGTTGCCGCACTGGAGGCTACCTTAAAGATATACATGGATGAATTGAAGGCGCTCCATGAGATTCCGGTACTAAGGATGCTGACCCTCCAGGTTGCGGATCTGGCAAAGAGCGCCAGGAGGTTGCTGAAAGGACTCAGAGGCATTCAAGGCGGAAGGTTTGATGTAAGCATAAGAGACGGCTTCTCACAGGTTGGAGGAGGCGCAATGCCCCTTCAGGAGATACCTACAAAGCTTGTGGCTATTAAGGCAAAAGGGATATCCCCAGACAGGCTGGAAAAGAAGCTGAGAACGAACTCCAACGCTATTGTTGCAAGGATAGAGCGGGACGAGGTTGTTTTTGACATGAGGACATTAATTGAAGGAGATATAGAGATAATTACCGGGTTTTTCAAAGGAGCATCTATTGGGTAATCAGAGGGGAAATCCCCGTTTGCCGATAAAGATCAATGTAGATTTTACCAGTAATGACTCAGCGCACAGCGTATTCTCCCTGAATATAAGCGCTGGAGGGATCTATTTGCCTTCACACAAACCACTCCCTCCTGGAAGCATGGTGGTCCTCCATCTTAACCTTCCTACTCTGGACAGCGCCGTAGAGGTGCTGGGGGAGGTGGTCTGGAACAACATAAACCCTGAGTCGAATAACGGGCTTCCTGAAGGAATGGGTATAAGGTTTCTGAACCAAACCTCCCTGGATCTGGAACATCTCGGTCTGTTCCAGACAGGCAGGATTGGGAATTCGTAACAAAAAGGCAGTAAGCTTAAAATAATTTGGCTCTTCTCCAATTTCCTACAGTGAAAAGTAGGAGATGAGGGATGGGGTGACTTTAGGCAACTACTGATGTATAAAAGGTTTTTCGATCAAGAAAAACTTTTATTCAGGAGGTTTCCTATGTCATCCCCAATCCCAGCA
>JACQYJ010000107.1 GCA_016208525.1 Deltaproteobacteria bacterium
ATTAAAGAGGGGGTTGGGGGGAGTTGGGACAGTCCCCTATATTACCTTTGTCCCGCTGCGCAGAGATATTACCAGCATATCACCATTCCCCGTATGAAACTCCACGGTCCTTCCGTAACTTCCACCAGTATCCTCTGCAATCAGCGGGATATTCCTCTTTGCCAGCTCGAGCAATACCGCATCACGGTTTCTTTCCCCGATAGAAGGCATCAAATCTTTATTCGGAAGATCAAACATACTGGCCCCTCCGGCAATCTTTGCCACCATCCCGCTCACCTCATAGCCACTATTCTCCATATCCTGTAACATCCCGGAGAGGCACAGGTCGGCAAACTTTTTGGGGTTCCCTGAAACCCTTGCTCTGTAGCTGCTGGGAAGCATTATATGACACAAGCCGCCTATCCTTTTTTCAGAATCATAAAGGGCTACGGCAACGCACGACCCGAGACCGTAAGTGACAAGGGTGGCCGGCGCCTCAGCAATCCTGTAGTCCGCTATTCTGACCACTACCTTATCCATTCTTGCTCCTGATGGCTCTCATTATGACTTCAATGGACTCAGGGTCAGGGAGGAGGAAAAAATGCCCCTTTATATCATCAGTTATGTCATAAAATTCAGTCTCAAAGACAAATGCAGTGTCGCCAATCTCGCTCAGATCGGATAATACAATATCTACTACTGCGCCGACCATGTCGTGGGCCAGAGACGGGATCGAGGGGATCAGGGTTATGTCAAGCATGTTCCCAAGGACGCTCAAATAGGCAGATGCAAGGATATTTCCAACTTCCTTGAGTGTTGATGCTCCCATCTCTGAAAGGGGCATTAGATCGGGGACTGACGCCAGGTCTACTATACTGACTTTCGGGACCCTCATCCCTACCTGCCTCCCGATAAGCTGGGAAAGGGCTGTTGCCGCGTGTCCCACACCTATAGTGGAGAGCTCCCTGAGAAAATCGAGATCGCCTTCGGATAACTTTTTCATAATCACCTCTAAGATAGTCTTGAACGGGGACAGTCCCTATTCTACGACTAACTCCCCCGCCTTCGGCACCCCCTCTTTAATTTAAGAGGGGGTTGGGGGGAGTTGGGACTGCCCGTTAGATTAAATTCCCTACATCCAATAAAAAAATGGTCCTGCCGTTACCGAGGACAGTGGTTCCGGACAGGCCGCCTATCTTGTTGAGCGGCCTCCCAAGCGGCCTTATAAAGGTTTCCTGCTGTCCAACCAGCCTGTCTACCACAAGTCCTACAGTCTTACCCTTAGCCTCAGTGACGACAACCGGTATAAATCTGGCCTGCCCTGCCGAGGGCGGCAGTCTGAATATCTTCCTGAGGCTGAGGAGAGGTATGAGAGAGCCGTCAAAATCTATAAGACTCTGCTTCTGACTGGTCTTCACAGCATCCCTGTCTACCTCCAGGGTCTTCAGCACCCTGCTTATAGGAATGGCATATATCTCCTGGGCTGCTTCAATCAAAAGGGACTGGATTATGGCAACCGTCAGAGGGAGCTTAAGTGTAATCCTTGTCCCAGCCCCCGGCTTAGAATCTATATCAATACTGCCGCCGATAGGCTCCACTGCTGACTTCACTGCATCCATCCCGACGCCTCTTCCTGATATGTCGGAAACGACCCTGGCCGTGCTGAAACCTGGGATACATGTAAGGAGGAGCGCTTCCTTTTTACTCATCCCTCCCGCCTGTTCAGGGGTTATCAGCCCCTTGTTTATTGCCGCTTCCTTTAGCGTTTCAGGGTCCATTCCCCTTCCGTCATCGGATATCTCTATGAAAACCTGGTCCTTTTCCCTGGATGCCTTTATTAAAATCCTGGCAGGGAAAGGTTTCCCGGCGGCCCTTCTCTCGTCAGGCAGTTCAATGCCGTGGTCCACAGCATTCCTGATTATATGTATAAGAGGATTTCCCAGTCCTTCTATAATGGAGCGGTCCAGTTCTATGTCCTGCCCTTCCAGGTCAAGAGTGACCTCTTTCCCCTCTTTTCTGGCCAGGTCCCGGACAATCCTTGGGAACCTCTCCATTATGCTTTCCATAGGCATCATCCTGACGCTCATCACCTGGTTTTGCAGGTCTCTTACAAGCCTGTCAAGATGGTTCAGCCCGTCCCTTAACTCCTTGGAAGGTATCCCCCGTGAGATATCATGGAGCCTGGACTTATTTATGATTAGTTCGCCAATGGCATTCACAAAATAGTCGAGAAGGACGGTATTGACCTTAACGGTCTGCTGCAAAGGCCCTATTGAAGGTATTTCGGGTCTCGGCGCCGATGCTTCCCCTGCGGAACGATTCACCGATTCCTTTTGGGGAGCGTCAACAGGAGTTCTAAAATCGGGAGCATGAACCTCATCTTTCATAGGCTCGACCTTCAGGGAAGACACCTCTCCCATCCCCCTGACAACCTCTTCAATCTTCTCCTGAGCCGTGTCAGACACAAGCTTGACAGACAACGGCCCTGACAGCTTCCTGCCCTTCAGGTCTGCCTCGGAAGGGTTTGTAGA
>JACQYJ010000043.1:0-4546 GCA_016208525.1 Deltaproteobacteria bacterium
AGTTCATCGAACCCTTCTATGAACTCGCTCATTATCCTGAATATGCGCCATGTCTCGCTGCCCTTAAGATCTTCTAACACCTATTACTCCTGAAAACCGTAATCGTCCACAGATTGCACAGATTGCACAGATTGCACAGATAAATCAAACAGAGAGATAAAAAATCTGAGTAATCTGCGTAAGCTGTGGATGCATATCTTTTATTGTCTTGCTTGCGTCAGCATTGACAGAATCCTGGAGACGGTTTCTTTCATATCCTTTCTCTCAACTATCAGGTCCAGCATCCCGTGTTCAAGGAGGTATTCAGAACGCTGGAATCCTTCAGGGAGCTTTTGTCTGATAGTCTGTTCGATCACTCTTGGTCCGGCAAAGCATATAAGTGCCTTAGGTTCCGCAATTATTATATCACCCAGCATGGCAAAGCTTGCAGTAACTCCGCCGGTGGTAGGGTCGGTTAATACCGATATGAAAGGGAGCCTTGCATCCCGGAGCCTTGCCAGCGCCGCACTGGTCTTTGCCATCTGCATAAGGGACAGTATCCCTTCCTGCATCCTGGCCCCACCCGAGGAGGAGACTATTATTACAGGGACCCCCTTTTCTATCCCCTTTTCTATGCTCCTGGTCGCCTTTTCTCCAACAACAGACCCCATGCTTCCGCCCATGAATGAGAAATCAAATACTCCAAGCATCACATTTATTCCTTTTACAGAGGCCTCGCCACTTATGAAGGCATCTTTCAGACCGGAAGACTTCTGGGCGTCTTTAACCCTGTCTTTATATCTCCTGGAATCCTTAAAGTTGAGTGGATCAGAGGCCTCCATGCCGGCATCATACTCAATGAATGTACCCTTATCAGCAAGAAGGCCGATCCTTTCCTGGGCTGATATCCTGAAATGGTAGTTGCATTTAGGACAGACGTTGAGATTCCTTACTACTTCCTTCTTGTAGATGATCTCGCCGCAGTTGTTGCATTTTATCCATAACCCTTCAGGCATGGCGACCTTTTTTTCGGTCTTTTCACCCTTAGGGGCCTTGCTTACCTTAAACCAGGCCATATTACCTCACATTAATTATAAGGATGAGGGCTGAGGGCGGAGGGATGAATAAGATTTTTTCATCCTTCATCCTTCATCCTTCATCCCTGATTTTAAAATGTTAATTCTTGTCCCTGTTCCAGAAAATGGATGCAGGGATGTCCGATCTCAGTTATCTCTTTCTTCAAAGCATCTATATACTGCGGTTTCATATGCACTATATAAACCGGAATGTCTCTCCTTTTCAATTTTTTCAGTTCCTCTTTCAGAAGATGAGGGGTCAGGTGTTTGCTGATCTCAGCCAATCTTTCCAGGTTATCAGGAAAAGAGGTTTCAATAAATATGGCCTTCATGTCTTTTTTCTCATTGGCTATCTGCCAGATTCTGTCAGTAGGCCCCGTATCACCAGAAATCATGATGGCGCCGTTCCCATCGCTTATAAAATATCCTACACCCTTGACCGTATGGTCCACGTCAACTGCCTTCACGGTCAGATGGTCTATCTTGATGTTTTCCTCGGTCTTTATCTTTTTAAATCTTATAATAGGGTCGCTTGTGGTAGGGATAAGGGTAAAGTCAGGCCATATCATGTTGTTGAAGAATGTCCCCTGGATGATGGAGATTATCTCGTCTGTTGCAATAATGTTTATGTGGTTTTTCCCCCTTCCGGCAAGGTTGTCTGCCAGAAACAGGATGTCCTTTATATGGTCCAGGTGAGAATGGGTCACAAGTATGTCGCTTATCCTCTCCTGTTCCTCGATGGAAAGGGAGGACGTCACTGAGCCGGCGTCCACGAGGACAGTGTCGTTGATAAGAAGGCCCATGGTCTTAAAGCCTGGGAACTCTGCTCCATAAGATCCCAAAACTTTCATCTTCATATCGTTTTTTCCTCCCCCGTTTTTTCTTCACAATTCTTAAACTGCAACGATATTATTTTACCGTCTTTATGGGCTTGTATAAAGGCCTTGACCACATCGGGGTCAAACTGGATAGCGGAAAACTTCCTCAGCTCGCTTATGGCAGTTTCGTCTGTAAGCCCTTTCCTGTAAGGTCTGTCTGAGGTCATTGCATCAAAGGTGTCTGCCACAGATATTATCCTCGCTATAAGCGGTATCTCGACGTCTTTCAGGCCATCCGGATAACCCTTTCCGTCGAACCTCTCGTGGTGGTATTTCATGCCTGGGATAACATATTTCAGTTTTTCAACATGCTGCATTATCTCGGCGCCCATCCTTGGGTGGGTCTTCATGAGCCCGAACTCTTCATCATTAAGACCGGCCTGCTTACGGAGGACCCTGTCCTCCACTCCTATCTTGCCTATATCATGAAGGATAGCAGACAGTTTAAGCTGTTCCATCTCCTCCGGGCTCAGTCCCATATATCCGGCAGCCGCCATTGAGTAGGCAAGCACTCTCTTGGTATGGCCTCCTGTGTAGGGGCGATGCCCACCTGGTTTGCCAGCATCTGGAACAGTTCCAGGTGCTCCTGCGCAAAGGCCCCTTCCTCCTTGTTTATGGCCTGAAGAACGCCTATTGTCTTGTCCTTAATTCTCACAGGGACGCAGATCATATTTCTTGTCACAAAACTTGATTTCTTATCGGCCTTCTTTGCAAACCTGGGGTCTTTCTGTACGTCTTCAACAATCAACGGCTCTCCCTGCTGTGCCACCCACCCTGCAATCCCTTCCCCTATCTTCAGTCGCAGCTCTTTTACCTGCGCCCCTTTTTCACCAAGGGCAACTTCAAAATAGAGCTCATTGTTCTTTTCGTCCACCAGAAGGAGGGAGCCCACCTCCGCATTCATAAGCTCTGTAGCTGCTTCCATTGCCCTTTTCTGAACTTCCTTGGGGTCAAGTGTGGAGTTAAGTATGGCGCTCAGCTTTGTCAGGGTTCTTAATTGTTCTTCCTTTGCAGACTCCTTCTGTACAAGAGTCTTCCAGGATTCCAATTCTTTTATACGGTTCCTGAGTTTTTCAACCTCTTGAGGTTCTTCAGGCATAACTATCTCATCCCGTCTTTAAGAGATTTTACAAAGTCGTGTACCTTTTTCGGCATCGTTTTTTCCCCGGTGTTTTCCTCTATGACCTTTACTATTGCGCTTCCAACTATGACTCCGTCAGTCCACGACGAGATCTCTCTTGCCAACGGCAACAGGATTTTTGGTGTGTGTCTTTATCCTTCTGACCATCCCTTTAATGTCTTTAGAAAGCCCCTCCCTTGTGCCGGTCACTCCGGTAAGGGATACATAATATATGAATCCTGTGGAGCTACTGCAGACGGTCTTAATACGGTCTTCATCGCTGGTAGGGGCCAGCAGGAATATGGTATCCAGCCCTTTTCCCCTGGCGAAAGCTGTCAGGCTTCCGGCCTCTTCAGGGGGCAGATCAGGTACTATTATGCCGTCAACCCCGGCCTTTACCGCATCGGTGGCAAACTTCTCCTCGCCGTATTTAAAGACAGGGTTGTAATAGCTCATGAAGATAATGGGGACCTGGGAAACTTTTCTTATCCTCTTTACAAGGTCAATCACAACCCTTAAAGACACATCCTGCTCCAAAGCCCTTGCAGCCGCCTTCTGAATGGTTGGGCCGTCGGCGAGCGGGTCTGAAAAAGGGATCCCAAGCTCAATCAGGTCCGCACCTGCCTTTTCAAGTTCAATGATGAGCCTTTCAGTATCCTCAAGGCTTGGATCTCCTGCCATAATATATGCAATAAGGGCCTTTCCTCCCTTATCTTTCAGTTCAGCAAATTTCTTTCCTATCCTTGACATGGCTCAGACACCTATTGGCGAACAGTAATAACCGAAATATGATAAAACAGGCAGGCAAAATATATCTCAAAAATCTCTCTTAGTAAAGAGGTTTTAGGTTGCGGCGCTTTCATCTATCCAGTCAAGATATTCCTTAGACCCTTTTATAATCGGAAGTGCGATTATCTCCGGGACCTTGTAAGGGTGGATCGACTTTACCTCGTGTTCCAGTCTCTCAAATAGAGAATCTCTGGTCTTTGCGACAAGGAGTAATTCCCTGTCATCGCATATCTTCCCCTGCCAGCGATAGATCGATCTGACTCCTGGGACGATATTCACACATGCGGCAAGCCTCTTTTCCACCAGGGCCCCGGCGATCCGCTCTCCTTCCTCAGGAGAGGGGACGGTGATGAAGACAACTATATGTCCGGTCATAGGGTACTCCTCCTATTAACAAACGTATTGTCAAAATCTAACCACAGAGATAAATTTTGAGTATAAGAACCTTTTAAAACCCTTTACTTATCAGTGTTCTCATGCTTTAGATTTAAAAATTACCGGGCTTTTAAAAGTCATCTTTTGAGTGCACAGAGAAAAGATTTAAAACAGGGGAGGTTCTTGCAAAAGTCCGAAATTACCCTTCGACAAGCTCAGGGCGAACGGTGGTTGGGTTGGAATCATTGACTTTTTCCCGTTCGTGGTGAGCCCGTCGAACCACAAAAAAGACTTTTGCAAGAGGCTCAGGGTTTTTCCTTTTGTATTAA
>JACQYJ010000043.1:4585-7512 GCA_016208525.1 Deltaproteobacteria bacterium
AAAGGGTTTCCTCTGAGTCCTCTGTGGTTCGATTGCAGGATTTAGGTGCTACTTTTTCTTCTTGTAGTTCTCTATAGCCGCATGGAGGGCGTCTGCTGCCAGGTTTGAGCAGTGCATCTTTACGGGTGGAAGGCCGTCTAATGCTTCGGCCACTGTGGCGTTTGATATATTCTCAGCTTCATCGAGAGATTTGCCCTTTACCAGCTCGGTAACCATTGAGCTTGTGGCGATGGCCGCCCCGCAGCCGAAGGTCTTGAACTGCACGTCGGCTATCTTATTGTCTTCCACCTTTATGGTGAGTTTCATGATGTCGCCGCAGGCGGCGTTTCCGACCTCTCCCACACCGTCGGCGTTCTCAATCTCTCCAACGTTCCTTGGATTCTTGAAGTGGTTCATTACCTTTTCGCTGTACATATAACCTCCTTTTAGGCCAAGGGTTAAAGGCTCCCACCTTTTGCCTTTAGCCTCTTTTTTAATGTTGGCATACTGCCGTCGTTCTTTCAACCGATGGGTTCAACGACTTCCCGTAAAGGGGCGACATGGCCCTGAGCCTCGCTACAACAGGAGGCATTATCTCGATAATCTTGTCTATATCCGCTTCGGTATTTGAGCTGCCGAAGGAGAACCTGACTGAGCCGTGGGCCACTTCATGTGGAAGTCCCATGGCTGTCAATACATGGGACGGCTCAAGGGAGCCGGAAGAACAGGCGGAACCGGATGATGCCGCAACTCCGTCCATGTCAAGATTAAGGAGAAGCGATTCACCCTCAACATACTCAAAGCTTACATTAAGGGTGTTGTTAAGCCTCATTGACGGATGACCGTTAAGTTTTACGTGCTCGATCTTCCGGGTAAGCCCCTTGTGAAGTCTTTCCCTTAGATTCAGGAGCCTCTCACTTTCAGCGTCCATGTCCCTCATGGCTATCTCGCACGCCTTACCCATTCCAACTATTCCAGTCACATTCTCTGTTCCAGCCCTTCTGTTTCTCTCCTGACCGCCGCCGTGGATCATCGGCTTCATCTTTGCCCCTTTCCTCACATACAGGACTCCGACACCTTTAGGGCCGTAAAGTTTGTGGGCAGATATGGTCAGAAGGTCAACATTAAGAGCATTCACATCCAAAGGGATCTTTCCTGCCGCCTGAACCGCGTCGGTATGGAAAGTGATCTTCCTCTCCTTAGCAATCTTTCCGATCTCTGATATTGGGAAGATCGTACCTGTCTCGTTATTGGCGAACATTATTGTAATGAGTATTGTCTTGTCCGTGACAGCATTTTTGAGGTCTTCAAGTCTTATCATCCCGTCCATATCAACCGGCAGGTATGTAACCTGAAAACCCTGCTTCTCCATATATTCGCAGGTATGAAGGACTGCCGGGTGCTCCACACTTGTTGTTATTATGTGGTTCCCTTTATCCTTAAGGGCATCACATACACCCTTGATGGCCAGGTTATCGCTTTCGGAGCCGCCGGCTGTAAATACTATCTCCTTGGGGTCACACTTCAGAAAGGAGGCAACCGACTCTCTGGCCGTCTCGATCCCCTTTTTTACCTCCCTGCCGGCCCAGTGGATGCTGGATGGATTGCCAAAATGCTCACTGAAGAACGGAAGCATGACCTCAATCACCTCCGGATGAACCGGGGTTGTTGCGTTGTGATCCATGTATATCCCTTTCACCTTTACCTCCTTTGCCCGGTTTCCGTATTGTCAAAATCTAACCACAGAGAACACAGAGAACAGCTTTAATATCATAGAGTTACAGATCGTTTTGTTCCCTCCCCTCTGTGCTCTGTGGTTCGATTGCAGGATTTAGGTATTAAACCTTCAATAAAGCATTCATGGTTTCTTTGTGTTCTTTGTGACATTTGTGGTTAATGCCCTGATTAGTTTTTTTGCTTTCCAAGACCTCCAACTTCTGGCTATTAAACATCCTGCCTGCATCATCACAGAGGTCCTGTACCGTGATGGAGGTTAAGAAATCCTTTATCCTGTCCCCAAGTCCTTTCCAGAGTTTAAATGTTACGCACTTGTCTATCCTGCCGCACCCCATGTCTCCTTCTACGCATGCCACAGGAGCCAGAGATTCTTCAACGGCCTCTATTATATCTCCAATGCTTATCTTATCAGCCCTGCCTGCCAGTAGATATCCACCGCCAGGTCCCCTTACGCTGTTTACGATCCTGTTTCTCCTCAGTTTTACAAAGAGCTGTTCAAGGTAGTTAATGGATATTTCTTCCCTGTCTGCTATCTCCTGCAATGTGACAGGTTTATCCTTTGAGTAGTATGCCAGGTCCACCATTGCCCTGACTGCATATTGTCCTTTTGTTGAAAGTCTCATATTACACCAAAACCTTTTTTCATCCACAGATTGCACAGATTACACAGATTACACAGATTTAAAACAAGACGTCTATTTTATTAATCTGCGTAATCTGCGGACATCACATCTTTAAAATCATATCCCTGAGCCGTCTACAAGTTCCTTTACGCAGACGGCGCCTGCCTCATCCTTCGGCGCTGCGCTCCCCTTTACATTCACCTCAAGGGATTGCATCCTTTCTTCCAATCTTCTTACCTGATCATATAGACAGGAGATCGCCTTTGCCTCGGGGTCTGCCTGTAGCTGCTGGTATACCCCCCCCGTCTCCCCAACTCTCTGAACTACCCTTCCGGGGATGCCGATCACAGTAGAATAAGGCGGGACCTCCTTTACGACAACTGAACCGGCGCCTATAATACTGTTCCTTCCGACCTTGAAAGGCCCAAGTATCTTGGCCCCTGCACCCACAACAACATTCTCTTCAAGGGTGGGATGCCTTTTGCCTTTCTGCCAGCTGGTGCCACCAAGAGTAACGCCATGATATAAAGTGACGTTATCGCCTATCTCAGATGTCTCCCAAATAACCACACCCATACCGTGGTCTAT
>JACQYJ010000043.1:7551-8591 GCA_016208525.1 Deltaproteobacteria bacterium
AAAAACCCTTTGCCTATAGTCGCCCCGGGGTGAATCTCTATTCCGGTAAAAAACCTCCCAAGATGCGAAACAATACGCCCGATAACAAAGAACTCCTTTCTCCAGAGCCAGTGAGATATCCTGTAAAAGAACAGGGCGTGGAATCCGGGGTAGCACAGGATTATCTCAATAGCGCTCCTGGCAGCCGGGTCCCTCTCAAATACAATCTTTATATCTTGTTTTAAGGTATCAAACACCGGAATCTGCCTCCAGTACAATTAATAAAAAAAGTTATCATAACCCGACTATTCTTGTCAAGTATTTTTGGATATGAACATAAATTCTGCAATCGAACCACAGAGCGCACAAAGGGAACCCTTTAATGCCAACTGGAAACCCTTGTTATAAATCTTGAAGGTGACTTTTTTAAGTTGTATGAATTGGCAGAAAAATTCTGATTAAGTAAAAGAAGTGTATAGTTAGAAATGACTGTATATATTACAGGTCGTGACTTTTTACCTCGTTCATACTTCCAGTACGGTAACCCTCCAAATCGAGGGTTATATATGTAAAACCTTCTTCCTTAAAGGCCCTTAAGACATTATGCTTTATATTTACATCCAATAAACGGGAGAGCTCATCCTCAGGAACCTCTATTCTCGCTACTTCCCCATGATACCTGACCCTGAACTGGCTGAATCCGAGGTCTCTCAGTTTATCTTCGCATTTCCCAACTTTTTCAAGTCTCTCAATAGTAATCTCAGTTCCATAAGGGAATCTTGATGAAAGACAGGCAAACGAAGGTTTGTTCCAGGTCGCAAGGCCAAGACTCTTGCTTAATTCCCTGATTTCTTCCTTGGAAAGGCCAGCCTCGATAAGTGGACTTCTTACACCTGATTGAATGGCTGCATCCCTCCCCGGCCTATAGTCCTTAAGGTCGTCGGAATTGGAGCCGTCTGCAACAGATGAAAAACCGAGTTCAGTCGCCTTGCCCTTCAGCTTTTCAAACAGTTCGCTCTTGCAAAAGTAGCAACGTTTGAGGCTGTTCTCTGAAAAACCGG
>JACQYJ010000108.1 GCA_016208525.1 Deltaproteobacteria bacterium
ACCTGCTCTATCACCTGAAACGGCAGGACGATGTTGCAGACCTCATTGGTCTTCCCGTTCCAGACAAGCTCCACCTCCCGCTTTTCCTCGAACAGAAGAAAGCGGTACTTCTCCGGCAAAGGTTTACCTGCGTCCAGAAAGCGGATGATCTCCTGTTTTTCCTGTTCTGTTAGTCGAGTCATTGATGCCATATAGTATGTCGGTTTTTTTCACAACTTAACATTATCACACCTGGTTTGACAACTTAAAGATTGCCTGCGCAAGCGGGAAAAGAGCTGGAGTTCCATAGTAATAGTTTAGTACTTCCTAATAATACCCAAATACCCAGTTTTGGACATGGACAAGTTCAAAAAAAATTGATATATTGTATGCACTTTATTAAAGCTGGAGGGTCAGATAATGTCAGAAGACAAGGAGCGTGAGGTAAAAGGAGAAGGCGTGGATTTTTCTAAGCGCGCCTTTATTAAGACGGCATTGATTGGCGGGATAGCTGTTGCATCGGGAGCAGTGATTGCAAAGAAGATCGTCTCTAATATCCCAAATACCGGTCTTGCGAACGCCTCTGTCAGCGATGAGCTTCAGCAGGACAGGGTTATGAAGGATAAGGAATTTGTGGTGATGAGCAAGGAAGAAAAAGACCGGATGGTGCAGATGTTTGTCAGCGGGTACAAGTATACAGCCTGATTTGAAATAATGTAGGGAGACCCTTGTGGTCTCCCGTAGGGGAGGGGGCAAGCCCCTCCCCTACAATATACAGTAGGGGGAGAGTAATGCCGGCAGAAGAAAAGAGCAAAATGGAAGAAGTGAAGGGGACAACTATAAGCCGCCGTCAGTTTTTTAAAGAGGCTGGAGCTATAAGCGCCGCAGTTGCCGCTGCCGCAGCTTCGAGCGTAATTGCTCCTGAGGAAGCAGAGGCAAAGACGACCTTTGCTGAGTTCTTCCAGAATAACTACAGGCTTATGACGGATGAGGAGAAGAAAGAGGCCATCGCCCGCCTTGAAAAGAGATACTCGGAAGAGTTTGCCAAAAAGGTTACGGTTGACGGCGCTCCTGCCATGCAGGATGTTCTGTTTGGCTATGCCTTAAATATTCAGAAGTGCATAGGTTGCAGACGCTGTGTTCATGCGTGCGTAAAAGAGAACAATCAATCCCGCCACGACACTGAGATACAGTGGATAAGGGTTTTAAGGATGGAGAAGGGGAACTTCACCGTTGAAGATATGGACAAGGGGTACCCCAATTCGCCGAATGAATCCTTTGGTATTCAGGTTGGAGGTAATGCCTACAAAAATGCAGGCGTCGCCCTTGAGGGGCAACACTATTACCAGCCAGAGCGGGTGCCTGAGAAGGACGCATTCTATTTCCCGGTCCAGTGCATGCAGTGCGAGAAGCCGCCCTGCGTCAAGGTGTGCCCTGTCAGGACAACTTACAGGGACCCGGATGGTATAGTTGTCATAGATTACAACTGGTGCATTGGCTGCAGGATGTGCATGGGAGCCTGTCCATACTGGGCAAGACGGTTCGACTGGGGAGACCCACACCTTCCGGCTGAAGAGATGAACCCAAAGACCCACTACCTTGGTAACAGGCCTCGTATGAGGGGGGTTGTTGAAAAGTGCACATTCTGTCTGCAGAGGACCAGAAAGGGCAGGTATACTGCCTGTGTTGAGGTTTGTCCGGTGGGGGCAAGAACATTTGGCAACCTCCTCGATCCTGCGAGCGAAGTCAGAAAGATCCTTGATAGAAAAAAGGTCTTCAGGCTGAAGGCAGACATGAATACATATCCCAAGTTCTTCTATTTCATTGATTAAAGGGGTACCGTTATGAAAAGTAAGATTGACTTTGTTTTAGATTTCTTCTCTTACGCATTGAAGGGCGGGGCTAAATACTATACATGGCTCGGTATCCTTTCTTTGTTTATAATACCATGGGCATACGGCAGCTATCAGCAGATGGTTGCCAAGGGGTTGATCGTGGCCGGATTTACGGACCAGATATCCTGGGCCGTGTATGAAGGGAACTTCGTCTTTCTGGTCGGGGTAGCGGCAGCGGCAGTGACGGTCGTCTTTCCCTATTATGTTTACAATTACAAAACGCTGAAAAATGTGGTTCTGATAGGGGAGATGCTTGCTATTACGGCAGTTCTCATGGTTATGCTGTTCATCATTTACCACATGGGAAGGCCTGACAGGCTCTGGCATCTGACGCCGATAATAGGCATTTTCAGCTGGCCCAACTCAATGCTTACCTGGGACGTTATAGTCCTTAACGGCTACCTGGTCCTCAATATTATATGCGGTTTTTATAATATGTATAAACGGTATACCGGCCAACCCCTTAATGAAAAGTTTTACATGACCTTCGTCTATATCTCCATCGTCTGGGCTCTAACTATCCATACAGTAACGGCATTCCTGATGAATACTATGGCTACGAGACCGATGTGGTTCCATTCCCTTATGCCTCTCAAATTTTTATCAACGGCCTTTGCGGCTGGTCCAGCATTGATAATTGTGGCCCTGGTGACTATCAGAAAGAACACAAAACTTGAAATCCCTGATGAGGCCATCAACCTCCTTTCCCAGATAGTTGTCTGGTTCCTTGGAATAGCTCTCTTCCTGTTACTGTCAGAGGTTGTAACTGAGCTGTATCCAAGCACGGAGCATTCGTTCCAGCTTAAATACGCCATGTTCGGGATGTTTGGCCTGAGCAAGATGGTCCCATGGTCATGGGCATCCTATCTGGCTATGATAGGCTCCTTTGTCCTGCTGTTGATCCCGGGCGTGCGAAAAAACTATACGGTCCTGCCCATCATCTGTGTATCGCTCTTCATCGGGATCTGGATTGATAAGGGTTATGCCCTTGTCATCTCCGGCATGATTCCATCGCCGCTTGGCGAGTTCTCAGAGTATACACCGACATGGATTGAGATATTCATTGTTGCGGGTAACTGGGCCATCGGCGTGATGATCTTTACGATACTGGCAAAAGGCGCTATCGGGGTGATGCTCGGCGATGTTATACATCCAGGCGCCGCAGGTAAAGAGGTTGCACACCATTAAAACAGAGAACAGTGATACATTCGTAAAAAGACTGGTCTCACACAAAGACACAAAGTCACAAAGAAAGACTATGAAGTTAAGAGGTTGAGAAGTTGAGAAGTTGAGATTTTTTCTCATCTTCTCATCTTTTTTCTTCATTATCCTTCGTGTTCTCTGTGCCTCCGTGTGAAAATTTGATTTTTTTCGAGACCATCAACAGTGAATAGTGGATAATCGCTAAGGAGAGAAGGGGATGAAGATTGGAAGTATTGCAAAAGTGATATTCAGCGCTGCGGCAACAGGAGCGCTGATTTTAGGAGTCGGGAAGTTTCGGACCGAAGCTCAGCAGGAACAGCCTGCCCGACCGGCAGTTGCGGCTCCTGTGACAGATTGCTTCGAGAGCAGAGAGGGGTATACGGCGAGATCGAGGGTTGAAAATGTTGTGCCTGAGTATGGCTATCCGAATATAATATGCTCTCAAACCACAGGAGGCGTTCTCTGGTGGGGCGACCCATACGATGAAACAATCCCTATCGGAGATATGCCTGATATTGATGATGTTACAAAAGGCGATTATCTGACGGAAGATGCGGTTATAAAACCAAGGGAGCCTCAGTTGACGTACTTCAACATGGACCCGGATAAACACTGTGTCATGTGTCATGATGGGATGACAGTTCCGTTCCCTAAGGACAAGAAGCCAAGACTGATTACGATGCATCAGGACATCGTTGAGGACTCAATGGAATTGATGCACGGCGAAGGCGCAATCTGGTGCCTTGACTGCCATAACGCAACAAACCGCAATACCCTGATTGACCATCGCGGGAAGGAGATCAGCTTCAACCAGCCGCAAAAGCTGTGCGGCAAGTGTCATGGCGTGGAATACAGACATTGGAGAATGGGTATCCACGGCAAGAGGATCGGGTCATGGAACGCGGGCGGGAAGAAGAGGTGGTGGCTCTGCACTGAATGCCATAACCCACACACAGTCCAGATTAACAGGTTCCGGCCTCTGAAGCCCGAACCGGCGCCTGTGCTGCCCAAGGGTATGAAAAACGCCGCTCATGAGAGCGTTCATGCTCCCTCTGCGGGTGGACACGGCGAAGCAACGCCAGCTGCAACGCATTAACTGATAACCGTTCAATTTAGCTTTAAAGGCAAGGGAATTTACCTCTTGCCTTTTTTATTTAATATCACTTGATTTTTATAAGGTCTTTGTATATCATTGCGCCATTGGTTTTTATGAGAGGACGAATATCTTGGTAGAGGCGGGCCATTGGTAGTTTTTTGAGGGAACTGAACCGAAGATATTATATAGAAGACATCCCTTAATGCCAAATAAGCTTTCATTAGGCTCAATAGCAGATGTTTGAAAGCAACTTGGTATAAATTTTGATTCATTCGTAAAAAGTCTTTTCTGTGGTTCGACAAGCTCACCACGAACGGAATAAAGTCAATGATTTCAACCAGACCACCGTTCGCCCTGAGCTTATCGAAGGGTGATTTGGGACTTTTTACGAGTGCATCAATTTTGGTTAATAAAAAAGGAAAAGGAGGCAAGCGATGAAACGGCAGCATTTGATAGTTGTAATCATGTTACTGATTATTTTTGGGGTATATCACGCAGCTACTGCGGGTGAAAGCGGCAAGGAGCTTTTTGAAAGGTATTGCGTAAAGTGCCATGGGACAGACGGAAGCGTTTCTGAATATGGAAAAAACATAAAACCTAATCCAGCACGCGACCTGAGAACGAACAGGCTTTTCATCAGCCCCAGGGAGCTGCCGGTTATAATAAAGTACGGGGTCTACGGCAGAGAGATGAAGGCCTGGAAAGATATTTTGAATGATGATGAAATCAAAGAGGTCGCTAAATATGTTCGCACCTTAACATACACACCTGACCTAAAGAATGGCAGCGACCTGTTTAAGCTGAGATGCGCAGTATGTCATGAAAAAGAAGGTCCTAACAAAAAGCTTTTTGGGGCCCCGGACCTTGATATGACGCCTCTGGCGGATTTAGAAATAACGAGGACCATCAGGTTTGGTCGCCACGGAACTATGATGTTTCCAAAGGGCAGCTTCTTTTCAAACCCTGAGATCGCAGATATTGTTGCATACATCATGAGTATTAAAAAATAAGCGGTCATTATATCCCCCCCTCCCTCAATCCTCTCCCGCAAGGGGAGGGGAGGTTACGGATCGAATGTACAAACTTTTATCGCAGACGAGATTTGAAATCTCTGCTTGACAAAAAAAATTGGTTATTATAGTGTTCAACTCGATTTAAAAAGACGGTGTTGAAAAATCTCTTTCTTCAATAAGACAGGAACAAATAAAGCAGTTCGCTGGGAGTTATGAAGAAGTTTATTCTGTATATCATTATAGGCGCTGTGACTTTTATGATGGGTTATACAATAAATGGCCTGTATTCCCCCGACATAAGCCCTGTCCAGCCAATTCCTTTCAGTCATAAAATACATGCAGGGATAAATAAAATCCCCTGCATGTATTGCCATATCACTGCAGAAAAGTCGAGACATGCCGGTGTCCCTAACGTTAAAAGATGCATGGGCTGCCATTCCATTATCAGGACCGATTCACCACTGATACAAAACCTGACATCTTACTGGGAAAAAAAGGAGCCCATACCGTGGGTGAAGGTGTATAATCTCCCCGACCACGTCTATTTCCCCCACAAGAGACATGTAAAGGCAGGCGTGCCGTGCCAGCGGTGTCACGGCGATGTCGCAAATATGGACAGGATTACCAGGGCGGTTGTTCCCTTCGGGATTCCGTATTTAAGGGTCTCTCCTTTAAAGATGGGTTGGTGTCTTGATTGTCATAAGAACGAGGCGCAGAAATATATCGGAACTCCGGTCAAAAACGGAACAGATTGCTGGACGTGCCATAAGTAAGGACTTAGCGAATGAAGCGGAGAGATTTCCTTAAAATCTTAGGTGTTGGTAGTGTAGGGACGGGCCTCGGTTACTTTTTCGGGAAGGCGAGCAAACCTCCCGCAGCAGAGCTGATCCCTTATCTCAACCCGCCGGTGGACGTCATCCCGGGGGTTGCTAACTGGTACCCCAGCCTGTGTACACAGTGCAGCGCCGGCTGCGGCATCCATGTCAGGGTAATGGAGGGGCGTGCGAAGAAGATAGAGGGAAACCCGCTTCATCCGATCAATAAAGGGAAGTTGTGTGCGAGGGGGCAGGCAAGCCTGCAGGCGCTTTACAACCCCGATAGAATAAAGAGACCACTTAAGCGCAAGGGCGACAGGGGGAAAGGTGGTTTCGAGGAGATTTCCTGGGAAGAGGGGCTTTCCATTTTGTCGAAAAATCTCGTCGCACTCAGCGAGAAGGGTGAGGCAGACAAGCTGTATCTCCTTACATCGCAGATCCGCGGGAGCCTGCACAACCTGTTGGACTCCTTTATGGCGAGCTGCGGTTCGCCCAATTACCTTCAGTATGAGCTCTTCCAGAACAGGAACCTTCTCCATGCAAGTCAAGTGACTATGGGTGTTAATGCCATCCCTCATTACGATATTGCGAACACAAAATACCTCCTTTCCTTTGGAGCAGACTTCTCGTCAACTTGGATTTCACCCGTAAGTTACAGCTACGCTTACGGCCAGATGCGCCAGTTCGATGACGGCATACGCGGGAAGCTCGTTCAGATAGAGCCAAGGATGTCCCTTACGGGCGCCAATGCGGATGAATGGGTACCTGCAAAACCTGGCACAGAAGGGGTTCTTGCACTGGCAATAGCGTATGCGATTATTGAGGATGGTTACTATCAAGGTTCTGATGCGGCAAGCTGGAATGCGCTCTTGAGTGGATACAGTCCTAAGGATGCTGCTGCCGTAACAGAGGTTGCCGAAGGTCGTATCCGCGAGATCGCAAAGGAGTTTGCACAGACCCGTCCAAGCCTCGCCATCGGCGGGGAGAACATGGCACGGTATGAAAACGGGATGTCGGGTCTCGTGGCCGTCAACATACTCAACCATCTTGCCGGGAACATTGGGGTAAGAGGCGGCGTAATCCCGAATAGTGGCGGCTCGCGCACCATAGATTATAAAAACAACATAACCGCTCTTGCAGCGGCAGCATCTGCTTCAAAGGTCAAGACGCTTCTCGTCTACAATACCAACCCTGTCTTTACGACTCCAAAGGCGATGAAGACAGAGGAGTCTTTAAGAAACATACCCTTCATAGCAAGCTTTTCGAGTTTTATGGACGAAACCACTGCAATGGCAGACCTCATCCTCCCTGCGCATACATCTCTTGAGGACTGGGGTGATGACTTTGCCGATCCGAGCGTCGGACGCCCTGTTGCCACGATTATGCAGCCTGCCGTAAGTCCGTTTTTCAACACAATGGGGCTGGGAGATATAATCCTCTCCCTTGCTAAAGGCGTTGGCGGAAAGGTTAAGGATAAAATGAAGTGGAACGGCTTCAGCGATTACTTGAAGGATGCATGGAAGGAAAATTATAGTAAAGATAAGGATATGTTGTCCAGCGCCCTGACCTTTGATGAATTCTGGAACCAGCTGCTGACAAGGGGCGGATGGTGGCCTGCTGAGCAGGTGAAGGTAAAGACTGTTGCCGTAACTCCTAAGAGCATTGAGGCGCACATCTCAAAGATATCTTCGAGGTTTGAAGGCGATGAAAAAGGATTCCCGCTTTACTTCACAACATACCCGCATTCAAGCTATCTGGACGGCAGGGGGGCAAATCTCCCCTGGCTACAGGAGATGCCGGATCCAATGACATCGGTGGTGTGGGGGAGTTGGATTGAGGTAAACCCTATGACAGCTTCGAGCCTCGGCATAAAGGAAGGGGATACGGTTACGGTGGAGTCTCCCTTCGGCAAGATCGCCGCCCATGTCTATCTTTACCCCGGGATCAGGCCGGATACGGTCAATGAACAAGGAGGTCTTATAGTTGGCTGGATTTCTTGAAAGGATTACGGAGCGCCTGAATATTTACAGGGAACCGGGTTGGTATAAAAAATTCGACCACAAATGGACGATGGTGATCGACCTCGACAAGTGCAACGGTTGCGGGGCGTGTGTTCTTGCCTGCTATGCGGAAAACAACATATCTGTGGTGGGGAAGGCAGATTGCGATAAGTCGAGGGCTTTCAGCTGGCTGAGGATTGAACGTTACGTAGAAGGGGAATATCCAGATGTAAAGGTCAAGTTCATACCTATTATGTGCCAGCATTGCAGCAAGGCGCCGTGCGAGACCGGTTGCCCTGTTTATGCAACATATCACAATCAGGATGGCCTGAACGTACAGGTGTATAATCGCTGCGTAGGCACCTTTACATGCGCCACATACTGCCCTTACGATGTGCGCCGCTTTAACTGGCGCACATATAAATTTGAACAACCTCTGGATAATCAGCTCAACCCTGACGTCACTGTCAGGGAGATGGGTGTGATGGAAAAGTGCACCTTCTGCATACAGAGGATAAGGGGCGCGAAGGACAAGGCAAAGGATGAAGGAAGAGAGGTCCAGGATGGCGAAATACAGCCGGCATGCGTCCAGTCGTGTCCTACAGGGGCTATGACATTCGGAGACCTCCAGAACCCGGGCAGCGAAGTCGCAAAGCTTGCAAAGAACCCAAGGAGATACAGGTTGCTTGAAGATCTGAATACAGACCCTTCGGCAATATACCTGAAGAGGGTTATGAATGATGGGGCAGGGACACATGAAGAGTGAAATCTCGTACAGAGAGGTAAATGAAGACGTTGTAAGGACCATGACGACGACCGGTCCTGCATACTACATTGCCCTTATCTCAAGCATGCTGGTATTTGCAGGTTTTTGGCTGTTGCCGTGGAGCTATCAGATTTATCAAGGCCAGGGCGTCACCGGCCTGCAGACCCCCGCATTCTGGGGGATATATCTGGCAAACTTTATCTTCTGGATAGGTATAAGCCATTCAGGGACGCTCCTCTCCGCCATACTCTTTATAACACAGACTCCCTGGAGGAGGTCTATATACAGGAGCGCTGAGGCAATGACCTTCTTCTCGGTATTGACCGCGGCTATATTCGTCTTTGTTCATATGGGAAGGCCCTGGAACTTTTACTGGACTATGCCTTACCCTAATCAGAGGCAGCTGTGGCCGTGTTCATCATCCCGCTTGCAGTGTCTGTTCACTCAATCGTTTCCTGGGACTTTGCGCTTTCAAAGGTTCCAGGCCTTAATAAGACGATATTTGCGCCATATTTCGTCGTCGGCGCCATCTATTCAGGCACCGCAGGCATAGTCACACTGATGATTATCCTCAGAAAGGCGCTTAATATAGAGAAGTACATAACCTTAAACCATTTCAGCCAGCTTGGCAAGCTTCTTGTGGTCATGTCCCTGCTATGGTCTTACATCAACGTCCTTGAGGTATTCACCGGATGGTTTGCCAACACATCCTTTGAGAACGAGGCGCTTACCTACCGCATGTTCACTCCTCCTTATTCCTATATGTTCTGGATTATGATCCTATGTAACTCCTTTATGCCGCTACTTCTCATATTCAAGAAGGCGAGGACATCCATATTTGTTGCATTGATAGTTTCCCTCGCTATCAATGTGGGTATGTGGCTTGAAAGGTATCTGATAATATCAACCTCGCTTCCGAGGAAGTTCCTCCCGTATATGTGGAAGGACTATTCTCCGAGCTGGATAGAGATATCAATAACAATAGGGTCTTTCGGATTCTTTACAATGCTGTTCCTGCTGTTTGTAAAGCTCTGGCCGAGCGTGTCGATATATGAGGTTAAAGAGGATATAGGCATTCCGATGAAGAAGGGTCATCATTAATATGGAAAAAGGGATACTGGGACTATTTACGCACGTTGATACTCTGCTTGAAGCAGCCGGGAAGCTCAAGGGCTCCGGCTATAGCGTCACGATATTCTCTCCCATACCTCTGGGGCATGAGATCGACCACGCCCTGGGTGAGAGAAAGAACTACATCAAGTACCTCGCCTTCATAGGAGCGGTTGTCGGGTATATATCAGGAATAGTCCTGACGCTGGGCACTGCAGCCATGTATGTCCTTCCGAGGGGAGGGAGGGCCATCTTTCCTGCAACCCCCACTCTTCTTCTTTCTT
>JACQYJ010000044.1 GCA_016208525.1 Deltaproteobacteria bacterium
AGATTTAAAAGAAGAGCCTCTTGCAAAAGTCCTTAACCACAGAGGACACCGAGAAAAGATGAGAGGCACAGAGGACAAAATTATAATATTTAAGAAAAACCTCTGTGTTTCTCTGATTAATCTCTGTGAACTCTGTGGTTCGATTGCAGGATTTAGGTACCGTTTTAATGCGCTCACAATCTTATTATTCTGATATTAGAGCTTCGCTCAAGACTATGCCAGCTCCTTACCCCATACCTTGAAGTGCTGGTCATACCCTAAAAACGGTCTGTTTGCTGTATATTTGTCTATACAATCAATGATCTCAACCCTTGCTGTCCCGCCGAACCTTGTTCCTCTCAGTCCCCTGCCGATCATCTGTTCATAAAGGACCTGGCTTACAGTAGGTCTTGCCATGACAACATGAGTTACCTTAGGCGCATCGAAACCTGTAGTCAATACTTCGCAGTTGCAGAGGACCTTGAGGCGCTTTGCGCGGAACTCTTCAATTACGCGTTGACGGGTGCCTGTGTTCGTGCTTCCGAAGACCGATGCCGCAAGTATCCCCTCTTTCCTCAGAAGAAACGTCATGGCCGCCGCGTCTTCCACAGAAGAGCCAAAGTAAAGGACGCTGCTGTCTTCCAGTTTGGCGGCCTTTACAACCTCAGGGAGTATTGCCATGCGCCTTTTGTTCCTGTCGGTTTTTATTCTAAGCACCATGTCTATAAAAGCATCCGACAGATTGTCCGGCAGCTTGATGGATATATTTGTAAGGAATTCCCGGTGATCTGCATGAGAAAGAATTCCCATCTCCTGAAGCGATCTGTAAAAGGGCCATTTCAAAGTTTCCTCTGGCGTTATGAGGCTGCCGAATATCTCCCGCAGGTCTTCCGTTCCCTTGGAAGGTTCGGCAGGATGATACTCTCCCCGATATGGTGTTGCTGTCAGTCCTATTACTACCTGTTTGGAATCAGGTTTCGCAGACATCCTGTCTATAAGCTCGCGATAGGTTGGCGCCGCGGCCCTGTGTGCCTCATCTATGACGATAAGCTTGGCGTCATAGATAAATCCTTTTGTTAGTTTATGATTAAAGGAGGTATCTGTTTTAAGAAAGTTAAGCAGCCTCTGCGGCGTTGAAATCAGTATCTGAGGCTCAGGGCTGTAAAGGACATCATTGAAATCATGCGCTGTAACGTCCCGTGTGTATCTTCCCCAGAAACGGACAAGCTCGGTTATCGGCGAGTGAGATGAGGCATGCCAAACCTCCCGGAAGGATTGGGCCGCCTGCTCGCAAAGCTCTTCTGTGTGGGCCAGCCAGACAATTGTAAAGTTTTCTTCCTTCTGCTCAGCTATGTAATCCCTTATGGTCTCGACCGCAACCCTTGTCTTTCCCGCTCCGGTGGGCAGAGAGACTATAGCTCGGCTTCCAGTCGCCTTCGTTATCCTTAAGGTCTTTCTCTTTACCTCCTTCTGAAACTCCTCCAACGGCGGCAATTGGGCCTGGCCTTCGAGGATTTCAATATCCTCTTCGCGCTCGTTGCAGGGAGTTCCTGCCAATACCTTAGGCAGTTTTGCGGCCCCGACAAAGCGCCTTGCGGAGGCCCTCCCGGCTATCCAGCGGGCCGGTATATCCTTGCTTTTAACTCCAAGCGCCTTGCCGATGATCCTCCTTCTTTCACTGTCCTGCAACAGGTCCTGACCAAAGGCTGCCATCAGGGCATGTGCCAGCTCTTCCTTGGAGCCGCGGCGGTCTTCCCCGTATATTTCCTGTCTATACGCTCTCAATGCCCCCTTTAAAGGGCCAAGCATCTCCTCCAGGTCATTATATTGGACTCTTTGCGAGAGTATTTTAACTGTCTCCACTTCCCATGCTATCTGCGGTCCTGCGTTAAAACCTTCGCCTTCTGCAGTCTCTTTGTAACGGCGGGCCTTAAGCTGGAAACCGCCCATTTTATGGGACACCGCCTCAAGGTCGTGAAACCTCCTTAACACAACATCCTTCAAGTCGGAATAGCGCTCTTCAGAGATACCGTAGGTTACAAGTATTTCATTCTTATAGAAAGACTTGTGCTCTATGCAATATCCATGAATATCTTCCAGCACTTCATCTGAAAAGTTCATTTAATGAATCCTTTTTTTTAAACAACCAATTGTTATTTTGAATCGGCTTCGGTAGACATGGCTAATTCCTTACTACTTAAAAACTGCAAACCACAGAGTGCACAGAGAAAAGATTTAAAACATGGCTTTTCCTTTTGTATTAAAGGGTTTCTTCTGTGTGCTCTGTGGTTCGATTGCAGGATTTAGGTTCTATATTCATCGCACAACCATCTTTCCCTGCCGGACTGCCTGCCCCTTAATCCCTTTATGCCCTTGGGTACTCTTATCTTAAGAGGGAAAACTACAATATTGGCCTCTCACCCTGACCCTTTTCTTCCTATCCAGTTCAACACTCGCAGAAACTTTTACCCTTCCCTTAAAACACCCCAAAACTCCCTCGGAGTGATTATCTTTACGCCTTTGTAACTTTTAATAACCAGCAGGTCATCGTCGCCTGTAATTATGAATTTGGCCTTTCCTTTTAATGCCGCGCCTATAACCCTGGTGTCATCCTTATCCCTGCAAACCGACTCATCTACGAGCTCCGGCTCTACGACTTCGGCAGTGTCTCTCAGATAGTCAATGATGTTTTGAGCCGAGTCTTGGGGAAGGCGAACCTTCTTAATCAATTTTTCGTAGGTTTCAGAAAGGATATGTTCACTTAAAATAACGGTGTGATCTGAAAGGCAGATCTCAAACACCTCGGCACATAGTCCCCTGGCTGCAAAGGCGGCTATTATTACATTGGTGTCAAGGACTACTCTCAAGATATGGCCTTGAAAATATCTTCGTCCGTTAATAAACCCTCAGCCTCGGCAAAAGGCAAAACCTGCTTCCGCAGTTGCTGGAACCTCTTAACTACGAGGTAGCGTGATACGGCCTCTCTGACAACCTCACTCTTTGAGGTCTTTTCTGTTTTAGTTACGACGTTCAATTCTTTCTGCAGCTTCTTTGGCAATCTTATAGTAATAGTGTCGGACATTTTGCGCCTCCCTTGTGTAAGACAATGTTACACGAATACTTGCATATGTCAATGATTGGACGGTCATTGGGAACGCCGGACAAACAATTTCATATACCCCTAAAAACTGCAAACCACAGAGGGCACAGAGAAATTTTTTGAGTATAAAAACCTTTTAAAACCCTTTTCTTCTCTGTGTTCTCATGCTTTAGATTTAAAAATTTCTGGGCTTTTAAAAGTCACCTTTTGAGTGCATGGAGAAAAGAGGAGGTTCTTTATATACTTATTCAGAGACTCCACGGTTTCCGGGGACCTTCCTAAGACCTTCAGCATCATCGCCCACCCGGCGGCGAAGGTGCCTAAGACAAAGAGGGCCATGATTACCGCTCAATCCGGGACATTCCTTGGAAAACAGTAAAGACAGTGATGGAAATGGAGTTCCATTAAGACAGGGGCAATCCTTTCTATTCCGCAAATCCCGGTTAGAAAAACATTTACAAGAGCCAGCAGAAAGACCGCAGCCAGGGCAACGACCGAGGTGCTGCCAAGAAAAAACAGGACGCCGATAGCGCCTATGACGGCGAGGTTGGAGCCGTAATAGACAGGGATCATCATCCCGCCATACCCCTCTCCAAAGATAGACTTCGGGATCATGGCAGAGCTTCTTGTGGGAACGTCAAAGATGGTGGTGCAGCATGCAACGGATGATGTGGCCTTAACATTGAAGAGATAGACCATCTCTCCAAGTGAATCGCCTACGACAAGGAGGCTGACGAGAGACAGGAGCAGGAACTTCCTCTTCATCAATGGGCTTGTCTTTGTCGTCCTGTCGAGCATGTTGAGCAATAACCATCCGCCGACAGCAAAGAATACCAGTGGTTTTATTGTTTGCAGGAGCCTTGCCATCCCGGCCATGATCTGGGTTACCCCGGCCACGCACATGGCCCCGTGTATATCAGGTACGTAGCTGTTAAGGGTTGCATAGAAAAGGGGCCAGGAGAGGAGTCGGACCATCAGGATGACGCTGGCAATAAGGAGGACAAGATATGCAAAGTCTTCGAGCCTTGTCTTTTCTTCGCCAGTACCGGCGCCTCCCCAGTTTTTATACAAAAAGAGGGATACCCCTGCCTGGAATATCGCCAGGATCAGGGAGACCGCTGCTATGAAAAGGCTTATGATGGTGAAGATATTTATAATCATATATTGCTGGGACAGTCCCTATTCTACGACTTCACTTCGTTCGTCCGTAAATAGGGACAGTCCCTACCTCCCTCATTCCTGTTATTCTCCCGTCCTTCACATCAAATATGACATCTGCCAGATTGAAGAGGGACTGGTCGTGGGTGGATATGATGATGGTCCTTCCCTCCTTCTTCAGGGCAAAGATGGTCTCTATCAGGTATTTAACAGCCGCTGCATCTATGTTGGAGGTCGGCTCATCTGCGATGATTATATGCGGGTTGTTTATCAAAGCCCTTGCAATGGCAACCCTCTGCTGCTGTCCTCCTGAAAGCTCTTCAGGTGTATGTCGCATCCTCTCCCCCATCTGGAACCTCTTGAGCAACTCTGATCCCCTCCTGTGCCGCTCCGTTACAGAGACTCCCATAGGGATCAGAGGGAAGGCCACATTCTCAATGGCAGAAAGCCTGGGTATGAGGTTGAAGCTCTGAAAAACAAACCCTATCGTCTCTCTCCTCAACTTAGACAGCGCTACGTCGGACATGGCCGTCAACTCCTCACCCATAAGAAACGCCTTCCCCCTTGTAGGCCTGTCTATGGCCCCCAGGAGCGAGATAAGGGTGGTCTTCCCTGAACCGGAGGGGCCGCTTAATATGGCAATATGCCCTTTCTTGATCTCTATATCAACATCCCAGAGGGCCTTGACCTCGTAAGATGTATCGGGGTTGTATATCTTCGCCAGCTTTTCAGTTCTTATTATGGTTTCCATATTATCCTTTTGGTGGGCACAACCCACCCTACATCTATATCAACCACCCCGCACTTCGTGCTCCCCTCCTTAACTAAGGAGGGGAATTAAAGGGGTGGTTGTCCTTCACTTCATCGCCTCTGCCGGCGGTATCACTGCCGCCCTCCATGATGAATAGAGGCTGCCCACCATGGTCAGTATCAGAGAAAAGAAAAGCGACAAAAATGCCGGGACCGGCAAAAACCTTGCCGGGACATTGAATGGCGGGAATAGACCTATCTCTGCTATAAAGAACTGCGCTATGAAAAGTCCGTTCAGTCCCTTGAGCCATAAAAAAGAGAGCAGCAGGGCCAGCGGGGCTGCTGACAGCGATATGATCAGGTTCTCAAATACCGCCATCTCAAGGACCTCTGAGGTCTGCCATCCTGTAGCCTTGAGTATTCCGATCTCCCTCTTCCTCTCGGAAAGGCCAAAGCCCGATGATACAAGGAGGGCAGGGATCGCCAGGGCGAAGGCCACTGTATACAGGGCGGTAAATATCCCGCCTTTCAGTGTAAAACCCTTATTAAAGTATTGTTTCACCAGTTCCTTGCTCTGTATCCTGAAGGAGGCGCCCTCTATTTTTTTCAGTGTCTCTGCCACAGCTGA
>JACQYJ010000082.1 GCA_016208525.1 Deltaproteobacteria bacterium
AGCCCCTTACAGTGAACGATAACTTCATCTCTAACTTCATCCCTAACTTCATCAATTACTATCCCCATCTGCCGGAAGGCCTTGAGGGTAGACATATTGTCCTCTCCCTTCAGAAGCCCCGTTATCCGTGAATCTCCTTCTGCAATAGAGGCAAACATCAACGCCCTGTGGGAGATAGACTTGTCTCCTGGGACTGTGATCTCGCCTTTTAACCCTTTTACTTTTTTAACGGTAATTGTTTTCATTTCTTAACTATCGAATCCCTTGCCTTCTTTGACCTGTCAAACTCCTTAAATATCTCGTGCCCGTTCGACTCTTTTATATATCCCTTGAGCTTTGTCAGGCTTTTCTCAAATCTTGTTATCATATCAATAATCGCATCTCTGTTCAGCAGGCATATATCCCGCCACATCTCAGGGGATGAGGACGCGATCCTCGTAAAGTCCCTGAATCCGCCGGCTGAGTAGCTCAGGATGCTCTCCTCAAAATCTTTAACGTCATCTACTGTATTAACCAGTGAATAGGCAATTACATGGGGGAGGTGGCTTACTGCGGCCAGTATGCTGTCATGTTTTTCGGCGTCCATGAGTATAACCTCTGAGCCGGCTGCCTCCCATATCTCCTTTACCTTCTTCAAGGCCTCTCTCTCTGTCTTTGCAGTCGGTGTTAAGATACATCTGTTTTTCTCAAAAAGGGTCGGGAATGCCGCGCAGACCCCTGACTCCTCCGTCCCTGCGATCGGATGCCCGCCGATAAAATATACTCCCGAAGGGATCAGCTTTTCAGCTTCTTTAACAACAGCGCCCTTCACGCTTCCAACATCAGTAACAAGAGCCCCTTCCTTAAGATAGGGGGCAATCTTCTTCATCATCTCTGCCATAGATGCCACAGGCGTAGCGACTACAACAAGGTCTGCACCCATAACCCCGGCAGCAGGATCGGTGGTGAACTTGTCAATGACGTCAAGCTTTACAGCCAGTTCCAGGTTTGAGATGCTTCTGCCGACACCGACGATCTCCCCTACCATCCCCTTTTTTCTAAGTGCCATAGCAAGAGAGCCGCCTATGAGGCCGACGCCGATTATTGTGAGTTTTTTAAAGTAAGGTTCCATGATCGAGAAAAAGGATGAAGGATGAGGGATAAGGGATGAATTTCAAAATTTTACTTATTCATCCTTCAGCCCTCAGCCTTCATCCCTTCATTTACATACTCCTCCCCACCGCCTCTGCCACCTTCTTCAACTCCTTCATCAATACATCAAATTTAGTGGGCTTTAGTGACTGAGGGCCGTCACACAGAGCATCTTCGGGGTTCTGATGGACTTCAATAATGAGTCCGTCTGCGCCGGCGGCTATAGAGGCCTTGGACATCGGGGCCACAAGATCCCACTTGCCTACGCCGTGGCTTGGATCAATTATGACAGGGAGATGGGTGAGTTGTTTCAGCACAGGGGCCGCACTTATATCCATTGTGTTCCTTGTCGCGGTCTCAAAGGTCCTTATCCCTCTCTCGCAAAGGATGATCTTTCTGTTCCCTTCTGATGCAATATATTCGGCTGACATAAGGAGATCAAGGATGGTTGCGGAAAGCCCTCTCTTCAAAACAATCGGCTTATCGGTCCTGCCAACCTCCTGCAGGAGCCGGAAATTCTGCATGTTCCTTGCGCCTATCTGAATTATATCCGCATATTTGCATATTATATCAATGTCTCTTGGGTCCATCAACTCCGTGACTATCGGAAGGCCTGTAGCTTCACTGGCATCCGCCAGGTATTTGAGTCCCTCCTCTCCAAGTCCCTGGAAGGCATAAGGGGACGTCCTCGGTTTAAAGGCGCCGCCTCTTAAAATAGTTGCTCCAGAGGCCTTGACCGCCTTCGCAACAGATATAAGGCCTTCCCTTGTCTCCACAGAACATGGGCCGGCCATCACATGCACCTGTTTCCCGCCAATCTTGACTCCCTTAATATCTATGACAGTATCATGCTTCTGAAATTCACGGCTCACCAGTTTATACGGCTTCATTATAGACACCACATTCTCAACTCCCGGCCACGCTTCAGGCGAGTGCTCTCTTAGCATGTCTACATTTCCTATAACAGCGATTACTGTCCTTACTTCCCCTTTTTCAAGATGCGGAGTCAGGCCCAGGCCCTTTATCTTCTCCACTACATGGGATATTTCTTCTTCTGTTGCCTTTGGAGACATCACGACGATCATAAATATTCCTCCCTATTTGTTTTAGGATGAGGGCTGAAGGTTGAAGGATGAATATAAATCGTATATTTAAATTCATCCCTCATCCTTTATCCTTCATCCCTGATAAAATATTTTCAACGCCTCTATGAACCTCCTGTTTTCTTCAGGCAGTCCAACTGTAATCCTCATGTAGTTATTTAGATTATAGATACCCATAGGCCTGACTATAACCCCTTTCTTCATAAGCTCCAGATATATCTTTACGCCGTCCATTTTCATGTCAATCAGAAGGAAGTTGGCATGAGACTTAACGTAATTAAGCCCCATCTTGCCAAGTTCGCCGTCTAAATATGCAAGACCTTCATTATTTATCTTCACAGACTTTTCCACATGTTCATGGTCATCCAATGCCGCCAGGGCCGCTACCTGAGCAAGAGAGTTGACGTTAAAGGGCTGCCTGACCTTCTCAAGATAGTTTATGATATCCTCAGATGCCACACCGTATCCAATCCTCAACCCTGCAAGACCGTAAATCTTTGAGAATGTCCTGAGAGAGATGACAGGCCTGTCATTAATGTAATCCATCCCGTTCGGGTATTCGGGGTCCGATACATATTCAAAGTACGCCTCGTCCATGACAACAATGACATCCTCCGGCGCCCTCTTCAGAAACCTCTCAAACTCATCCCTTTTAACTATGGTCCCGGTAGGGTTGTTGGGGTTTGTAATAAAAACAAGTCGTGTCTTTCCAGTAACAGCCCCATCCATCGCCTCCAGGTCGTGGGTAAAATTCTTAAGAGGCAGTATCACATTCTTCCCGCCTGCTGACTGGACTATCATCTGATATACGATAAAGGCTGGATGGGCCATTACCGCCTCATCTCCGGGTCTTAAGAACGCCCTCACAATAAGCTCTATTATCTCATTGGAGCCGTTACCAAGTATGATCCTGTTTTTGGGGATGCCCAGCCTCCCTGCCAGCTTCTCCTTAAGGTAATAGCAGCTCCCGTCAGGATACCTATGGAGAGTAGATACATGGTTTTTTATAGCCTCAACTGCCTTTGGCGAAGGCCCCAGCGGGTTCTCATTCGACGCCAGCTTTATAGAGCCTTTTATCCCGTACTCCCTCTCAACCTCTTCAACAGGTTTTCCAGGAGGGTATGCCGTTAGATTGGCTATGTAGTCTGAAACTTGTATTTTCATAAGGTTAAAGGTCAAAGGTTAAAGGTTAAAGGTTAAAGGTTAAAGGTTAAAGGTTAAAGGTTAAAGGTTAAAGGTTAAAGGTTAAAGGTTTTATCTTTCACCTTTCGCCTTTCGCCTTTTGCCTTTCACCTTTCACCTTTCGCCTTTCACCTGTCTTTATTTACTTCTCGGATACGACCCTAACACCTTTACAAAGAGGCAAATCTTCGATAGCTCATCTATGGCATCTTTTACATGAGGTTCTGATATGTGCCCTTCCATATCGAGGAAAAATAGATATTCCCATGCCCTGGTCTTCATCGGTCTTGACTCTATCTTTGCGAGGTTTATATTGTGCCTGGAAAAAGGCTCCAGCATCCTGTAAAGGGCGCCTGCCTCATCCTTGACCGCAAACATCACAGATGTCTTGTCGGAGCCGCTCTTCTCAGGGCTCTTTTTGCCTATGACGAGGAATCTGGTAAAGTTGTTGACGTTGTCCTCTATCCTCTTTTTGACGACCTTCAGGTCGTAGATGCCTGCGGCGAATTCGCTTGCTATGGCTGCTGATTCAGTGTCTGCCGCAACCATCTGGGCAGCCACAGCTGTGCTCGCCGTCTCCATAACAGGTATATTGGGAAGGTTCTTTGCCAGCCAGTTCCTGCACTGGGCAATAGGTTGGGGGTGGGAATAGACCTTTTTTATATCCTCCATCCTTCCTGTCCTGGAAAGCAGGAAATGAGATATCTCCAGCATGACTTCGGCTACAATCTGAAGGTTGGAGTCCACAAACATGTCGAGGGTATGGGTTACTATCCCTTCAGTTGAGTTCTCTATTGGAACGACACCGTAATTAGCCTTGCCCTTTTCAACCTCTTCAAAAACATCTGCTATCCCCTTCACAGGGATAAGGTCTGCGGAATGTCCGAACTGTTTGAGGCTCGCAAGATGGGTGTATGTCGCCTGGGGCCCCAGGAAGGCTATTTTTAAAGGATGTTCGAGAGAAAGTGACGCAGAGATTATCTCGCTGAAGATGGCCCTTATTGACTCGTTAGGAAAATGCCCCTTGTTATTTCTCATCAGCCGTTCGTATATCTCTTTTTCACGGGTTGGGACGTAGAAGTCCCCCTTTCCCTGAGTTTTTAACCTCCCGACCTCTTTGACAAGTTCAGCACGCCTGTTCAGAAGTTCAAGGATGTTGTCATCAACGTCATCTATCTTCTTTCTAAGTTCCCCTATGTCTGCCACCGGCAAACCCCCAACCATTTTAGATTCATCCGTAAAAAGACTTTTTTGCCACGAAGACACGAAGGCACAAAGAAAAATCCTTTATTTTCGATATGTTAGGCTTAGTGTCTTGGTGCCTTTGTGGCAAATTTTTAGTTTTTACGATTTTATCAATTTTGACGAAGTCGTAAAAAGTCACAGATCACCCTTCGACAAGCTCAGGGCGAACGGTGGTCAGGTTGAAATCATTGACTTTATTCCGTTCGTGGTGAGCCTGTCGAACCACAGAAAAGACTTTTTACGAGACCATCAATTTTGAATTTTAAATTATATAGGATGGCCATTTATAAATCAATCACTTTTACGAGCCTTTTTACGAGCCTCTTAAACAGATGTATGCCCTGGCAGTTGCAGTCATAAAATGGTAGGGTGGATTTGCATCAGAGTTCCAGGTGTGATAATATTCAAAAAACGTATGTTACCACGATGTAGACTAATCTTTATGCTCTTAGCGGCAATCTGTTTCGCCGGATCACCCCCAAGCCTCGCCGATACCTTAATTCCTGACCTCAACGTTGAGAGTTCGGAACTCAGAGAGAAATCTGTAGGAAAGATGCTGTGAAAAACGCCCTTAACCTGCGGTTTCGCAGCAAGGGGCGGCTTGATGGAGAGCGGGTAGCCAATTACGATGACCGCTTTGAGTACGGCGAGGATATGATTGACAGCGGCAAGTGGGGCAAAGAGATAACCTCGAACCTGGGTGGGACCATCAGGATAAAGGGGAGCAGGGGAAGGAACGAGGTTGTCATAATTCCAAAAGACGAAATTTCACAAATTGCAGGGGCTGCCGGTCGGTCGCCCCTAAAGGACGGAGACATTATCTTCTTTATAAAAGACCCTTCAAAGAGGATTGTGGAAGAGATAGTGGGACATATAGGCATAATCTCGATCAAGGCCGGCGCCCCGTGCCTTATTCATGCCAGTGGACGAAAAGACAGCGCTGATTCCAAAGGTAACGGAATCGTAAAATCTGTCAGGTTGTGGGAATATGTCGAAAATATGCGGTTTGCCGGAATCCGCGTTACGAGGTTTCAGTGACGATGGACTGGACTGATATCTGGCTTGTGCTTATTCTTGTTTTTGTTTTTTCCTCATCCTTTCTAATGGCAGCCGAGACAGGGATGATGGCTGCCAGCCGCTTTAAACTGAGACATCTTGCCTCATCAGGGCTTAAGAGGGCTGTTTTAGCCATAAAAATCCTTGAACACCCCGAAAAGCTCCTGGGTACTATCCTTATAGGGAACAACCTTGTTCAGGCAGCTCTTTCAGCCCTTATAACAGCCATTTCTCTGGAATGGTTCGGAGAAAGGGGGATCCTCTACGCTACTTTCATTATAGCTGTTGTCACCCTGTTTTTCTGTGAGCTTGTGCCAAAGAGCTATTCATCCCGTCACCCTGAAAAGGTGACAATTTGGCTGGCCTGGCCCACTTACTTCTGGCTGATCCTGTTCACCCCTGTTGTCAAAATCGTC
>JACQYJ010000083.1 GCA_016208525.1 Deltaproteobacteria bacterium
AAAGTATCGGCAATTTGTGCGAGGGATGCTCAAAGAGAAAGAGGCGATGAAAGGGGAAATGGACAGACGGATAATCCTAAAAACGGCAGTTGGCCACGGACAAATACGGACAAAACCTTATCAAATAAACATTTAAACATTATGAGCAGTTCACCCAAAAGGTGATTCTAATGCTTGTCGAAAAATCTTTTAATTACTTGCTCTTAGCCCGTGAAAGTCAGTGGCAAATGCTTTTTTTAGGATAATGTATGGCGGCAAGGATTTCGTTAAAGAAATGACGAAGACTTATAAGATTTCTGAAAAGATAAAGCAAATGGGGCGACAAAGTGGCTGGAGGAAAAATTAAAGAGAACCGGCCCCTTTAACTACATTAATCAAAGCGGCCCCTTATCTGCTGGTGCTTATCTCCAACTTTTTCTCCGGGCCTTCAACCTCAAAGACCTCCCAGAGGCTTATTTCAAGCCCGTCAAGGGATTTGAGCGGCAAGACCTCCTTCGGGCCGAATACGTCTCCCTTGCTGTATGAGCCGTCGGGACCGGGTAAAAACCTTTCAACATACTGTTCAAGCGGATCAACGATTACGTATTCTTTTACACCGTTTCGCTCATAAAGGGCCTTCTTCTCCCTTTTATCTTTAAGGGAGGTATGAGGCGAGAGGACTTCGATTATTACGTCAGGAGCGCCGTAAATCTTTTCTTTTAGCTTGTTTTTGTCGCAAACCACCATTACATCAGGCTGGACAAAATTTATATCGTCAAGATAGACATCAAGAGGTGCAATGGCAGGGGTGCAAGGCTTGCCTCTTAATTTGTCCCTAAGTATTCCATATACGTTCCCGGCGATCTTTTGATGAGTGAAACTCGGCGACGGCGTCATGTTGTAAGCCACGCCTTCAATGACCTCCCAACGTTCATCATCCGACCAATCAAGATAATCCTGCCATGTATATTTTTCTTTTTTAAGAGCGAGCCCCATATCTGCCTCCTGCTAAATCTGACTCCTACATCCTTTCCAGCATTCCTTTATAAAACGGAAACCTCTCACAAAGCGCCTTTACGTCGGGCTTGACGGAGAAGAGGTTCATTTCATCGGCAGGGTTGCTCAGAACCCTGTCTATGAGATTTGCAATCTCATGCATCTCTGCTTCCTTCATACCCCTTGTGCTTACTATGGCTGTCCCAAGTCTTATCCCGCTGGTTACTTGCGGCGGCCTATGGTCGAAAGGTATCCCGTTCTTGTTCACTGTTATCCCTGCCTTGTCCAGGGACTCTTCCGCCTCTTTTCCGGTGATCGCCTTGTTGGTCAGGTCAACAAGCATCAGGTGGTTGTCGGTCCCTCCTGATACAATCCTGAAACCCCTGTCGGTCATCCCCTGGGCGAGGGCCTTGGCGTTCTTCGCAACCTGCTCCTGGTATTTCCTGAATTCAGGCGTCAACGCCTCCTTGAAAGCCACTGCCTTGGCGGCGATTACATGCATAAGCGGCCCTCCCTGGATCCCAGGGAATATGATCTTGTCTATCTCCTTAGCATACTCTTCCCTGCAAAGGATCATCCCTCCCCTTGGCCCCCTGAGGGTCTTGTGGGTTGTAGTTGTAACAAAGTCGGCATAAGGAACAGGCGAGGGGTGGACCCCTGCCGCCACAAGGCCGGCAATATGGGCCATATCAACCATAAAATATGCGCCAATCTCGTCGGCTATCTCCCTGAACCTCTCGAAGTTAAGTACCCTTGAGTATGCGCTGGCCCCTGCAACTATCATCTTCGGAGAATGCTCCTTGGCTATGCGCTCCACCTCGTCATAATTTATAAGCCCGGTCTCTTTTTCTACTCCGTAAAAAACCGCCTTGAATATCTTCCCTGAAAAGCTTACAGATGCGCCATGAGTCAGGTGCCCCCCGTGTGCCAGGTTCATACCGAGGATGGTATCGCCAGGCTTCAGCATGGCAAAATAGACACCCATGTTGGCTGCAGATCCTGATATAGGCTGGACGTTCACATGTTCCGCTCCGAAGATCTTCCTGGCCCTCTCAATGGCCAGATTTTCCACCACGTCCACATACTCGCACCCGCCATAATAACGCCTGCCCGGATATCCTTCCGCGTACTTGTTTGTCATCACGCAACCCTGGGCCTCCATCACAGCCTCAGACGCATAGTTCTCAGAGGCTATGAGGACAATCTTGTCCTCCTCCCTCCTCGTCTCATCAATAATGGCCTTGTAAACTTCAGAGTCAAACCCTTTAAGTTTCGACATCATCCCATCCCCCACATCTTTTCTATTTCCCTTATCTTATCCAGCCTCAGCTGGTGCCTTCCTCCCTCAAACCTTGCATCAAGCCATACCTTGACCATCTCCTTTGCCAGGCCCTTTTCAGTCGTCCTCCCTCCAATGACAAGGACATTGGCATCGTTGTGCTCCCTGGCCATCCTGGCAGTGAAGGTATCCCAGACAAGGGCGGCCCTTACCTTCGGGAACTTGTTGGCAACTATGGACATCCCGATCCCGGTCCCGCATATCAGGATGCCACTTTCAAACTCTCCGTCAGATACCCTCACGGCGAGCGCCATCCCGAAATCAGGATAATCAACAGACTCGCCATTAGCGACCCCCAGGTCGGTACAGCTTATACCCGTATCGTTCAGGAAGGTTTTGAGCTCCTCTTTAAGTTCAAAACCGCCATGGTCGCTGGCAATAGCAATGTTCATCAATAACCTCTTAACTAATACCAAATTCACATTCAATTTAAGGCTTTTGAATGCTCAGGTATAATATAATACCAGGTAAGCTTTCGTTAGCCTACATTAAGTAGCTGTTTGAAAGCAACTTGGTATAAAAATGAGGTGATAATGTAAAATAAATCTCAGAGTTAGTAAAGAGCAAAGTGAGCACCCAATGGAAGATTTTTATGAGGAGCCGGTTGTCTGATTGATAAATGTTACCGGGAGTTAATCAAAAGCAATAGTATCAAGGTTTAGATTCATAGCAAAGCTTAAATATCCTTTCAAGCTTAAGCTCTATAGCCCTTCTCAATTCAAAAGGGTTAAGGGTTTGCAGTTGCTTTGTAAGAGCGGCTTTAGTCTTTTCAGAGACGTGTTGAGACTCCATAACCCTCTGATAAGGTATTTTAGGGTCATCATAACGCTTTAAGGTTTTTAAGGCAATCCTTTCTTTGGAGATCAGCTTCACAGAAGGACAGAAGAAGTTGTGAAACAGCCTCCACTCTGTTTTGTAGAGCTTGTTCATTAGAGGCGCTATCTTTGGGTTATCAAACCTTTGATAACCCGGCCATTGCCTGACATGAGTCCAGTTCTTCTGTTCAATGTGTGAGTTGTCGTCCTTGTGATAGGCCCTGCTCCTTGTAAACTGGACAGGTTTTTTTCTTTGACCTAAAAACTGCAAACCACAGAGCTTGCTATATTGAAGAAAGCTCCAGCAATTCTCGGTGAACATGGGAAAGACTTCAGAAAGAGTGTTCCTATTGAAGCATCAAACATTATTATTCGTGAAAATGAGGTCTTAAAGAGGTTGCAAGAATGTCAAA
>JACQYJ010000084.1 GCA_016208525.1 Deltaproteobacteria bacterium
CGGCAGGCCCGTCAGAGAAAATCAATGGGGTCAAGTCTTGAAGCGTGAATTGACCAGTTAAACGCTTTAGCACAGGGCTTTTTATGCCCTTTGCAATTCGGCAACCACCTGTGTCTTTTATGTTTGTTGAACGTTTGTGGAGAAGCAATAATTGTTATAGGTTTCTTATTCTGACTGTACCGGCGGCCTTTACCATCATTTCCGCATCAAGGCTTACGAGGGTGGTTTTATAATCTTTAGCCGTTTGAATCACAATCGCATCCATGTCTCTAACACCTGCTGATGATCTTTCTCCTGCTCAAGCAGAGATGACACAATTACAGAGCTATCAACGGTAAGCTCCTCTACCATCTCTTTTCTCTCTGATCCTGGATTTCCTCAACGGCACCTGGGCCTGTCCACTTGCTCGAGACATCCTTACCAAGTCGCAACCAGTTTGAGACCTTTGTGTCTTCGGTCTTTCTCTGTCCTTCTCTTAGATGAATAACCGTCCTCTGAAGATCCTTGATGTCATGAAAGATATGGCTCAGCTTCTTATTCACTTCCTCTTTCAAGGTTCCCATGACAATCTCCTTTTAGCTATTTCAAAAATCCTACCACATCCTATTAAATTTTCAAAGCAGAATCAGGTAAATTGAGGGACATCCCGAATTATAGAACCGCAGCCCCCTTTCTCCCATTGCAGGCTTTAAATCTATATGAGGGTCTTTGTACGGCTCTTTTCTGCTCAAAATTATATACATTACCTCCAGTATCTTATGGCCAACAGCTATGATACTCTTCTTGCGACCCCGTCTTATCACAAGTCCCTTATAATAGCCTTGAAACTGGCAATTGGTTTTTATCGCACTGTTGGCTACTTCACACAATATCCGTCTTACATACTTGTTCCCCTTTGTGGTGCGACCACTCTTTTTTTTCCTGCACTCTCATTGTTCCCAGGGCACATGCCGGCCCAGGAGGAAAAACGTTCCTTGCTCCCAAACCTGCCCATATCAGTCCCTGTTTCAGTCAGCAACATCGCGGCACTTATCTCATCAACCCCGGGAAGGGTCTGTAACAACTCCCATTCCCTTATATAGGGTTTCATTGAATACACGACCTGACTATCGATCTCTTCTATCTGTCTTTCTAACCACTTGATGTGGCCCATGATGCGTTTTAACAGAAACCGATGACGGTCACTTATATCTCCTTCTAATGAGAGCTTTAGCTCTCCTTCTTTTTTGCGAAGTTGCTTAACTGCCAGCTTCGCCATGTCTTCCGGCTTAAGAGTCCCCTCTATAAGGGCGTTTATCATCCTCTGCGCCGAAACGCCGTTAATGTCGCTGACTACGCACCCAAGCTTTATTCCGCAGTCTTCAAGAACTTTATTCACCCGGTTCTTCTCTCCTGATAAATAACCGGATAGCTTTTGACGGTATCTTGTCAAAAGTCTTAACTGCCGTAAGTCTTTGGGTGGTATGAAGCTCGCCCTCAAAAGCCCGCAACGGGCCAAATCCGCCAGCCATTCACTGTCAAGAACGTCTGTCTTGCGACCTGGAACATTCTTTACATGCCGGGCATTGACTACATAAACCTTTAAATCATTCTCTTCCAGAACATCATATACTGTCCTCCAGTATATCCCGGTACTTTCCATGACCGCCAGTTCTACGTCGCTTTCTGTCAGCCATTTTGCAAGCTTTTGAAGGTCTTTACGAAAGGTTAAGTATTCACGGGTTGACTTCTTTGTCTTCCCATCCTCACCTTCCGCTACGATTGTGCATACGACTGTCGCCTTATGCACGTCCAGTCCTGCACTGCATCTTGCTATTGCATCTATCAACTGAACTCACCTCCTTCCTCTTTAAGGATATAGAATCGGGAGGTATTCAGGTTGTCCTTACATCCGAATTGCTTCGCATGCAGGTCTTTTTACCGTGCGTCCAATCTCTCAACTACAGAGATGCGACAAGCGGGGGTGCGTGCTGAATACCATGGTCAGTTTAGGTATCGGGGATCATACCACCAAAAAATTGCTCGACCACTGCCCGATTACTTTACAATCTTACCACTACCAGCTCACATTTTCATCAGCGGGGGCGACAATGCCTTATCATGACCGTTTATTTGTTGCCTACAAGCTACATTATTCCCGTGAGCATCGCCTATGAGATAATATACTATCGTACAGAGAAAGGCGAAAAGCCTGCTCAAGAATGGTTGACCGGTTTAAGGGATACGGCAGCGCGTACCAAGGTGCATATTCGGCTTGATCGGGCAAAGCTTGGCAATTTTGGTGATACTCAATCCCTTGGAGACGGGGTTAATGAGTTAAAAATAAATTTTGGACCGGGTTATCGGATATACTATGCGATAGACGGAAAAAACATCATCCTTCTGTTGTTAGGTGGCGATAAATCGACACAGACTAAAGACATCACCAGATCAAAAGAATTCTGGAAAGATCATAAAAGGAGAAAGTAGTATGAAAAACACAGACTATCAAGAAGACCTGATTGAGTGGCTCAAAAACCCGAAACATGCGGCTGGATATTTAAACGAGGCAATCGAAGAAGGAGAAAAAGAATTGATTTTGCTTGCGTTACGTAATGTAGCTGAAGCCCAGGGAGGAATGAGCAACATTGCTGAAAAAGCCAGTCTCAATAGAGAAAACCTTTATAGAATGCTCTCAAAAAGAGGCAACCCTCAGATGGAAAGCATTATAAAGCTTCTCCATGCATTAGGTTTAAAGCTGACTATAGAGCCGGAATTAAAAGCTGCTTAACCTTAAAACCCTATCCTCTTCTTTCACGAAAGAACCTTACTATTTGACAATCCCTTAGATTTTCTGTATTTTTCAGGCATGGACGATATAAAAACCTTCATCTCAAACGCCCTCAGAGAAGATATTGGCCCAGGAGACCTTACTGTAACTGCTCTTATCCCTCCTGATACAGATGGAAAGGGAGAATTAATAGCCAAAGAACCACTCATACTTGCAGGGATAGACGTGGCAAGAGAGGTGTTCAAGCAGGTTGACCCCCTGACATCTGTAACTGCAAACTATATCGATGGTGACGAATTGACCTCTGGTACAGTCATTGCCTCCATATCAGGGAAGCTCGCCTCTCTCCTGACTGCTGAAAGAGTTGCATTAAACCTCCTGCAAAGACTTTCCGGCATTGCCACACTGACCAGGCAGTATGTTGACAGGACAGAGGGGACAAAGGCCAGTATAGTGGATACCAGGAAGACCACACCTGGACTGAGGGCCCTTGAAAAGTATGCAGTAAGGATTGGCGGCGGGAAAAACCACCGTTTCGGTCTGTTTGACGGGATACTTATCAAGGACAACCACATAGCAGCAGTTGGAAGCCTGACTGAAGCAGTGAAAAGGGCCAGGGAAAAAGCGCCGCATACGTTGAAGATAGAGGTGGAGACTGAAAACCTTGATCAGGTCAGGGAGGCCATCTCTACCGGGGCGGAGATCATAATGCTCGACAATATGGGCATAGAGACCATGAAAGAGGCTGTAAGACTCATAAATAGGAAAGCGCTTATCGAGGCCTCCGGCGGAATAAACCTTAACAACGTGAGGCAGGTCGCAGAAACCGGGGTTGACCTCATCTCCGTTGGCGCCATAACCCATTCGGCGAGATCAATGGATATATCGATGGAAATAACAAATGCTTAATGAAAAGATACTGAAGCTGCTGAAGGAAAACCGCGGCGATTACACATCCGGGACTGAGATAAGCAGGTCCCTTGATGTATCAAGGACTGCCGTATGGAAACATATAGAGGGGCTCAGAAAGGCAGGGTACAGCATTGATGCAGTCCCTTCCTCTGGTTATAAACTTGCAGGGTCGCCGGACATACTTACCCATGCAGAGATAGATGCGGGATTAAAGACAAGATACATAGGCAAGAACATTCATGCCTTCTCCCTCACCGATTCCACCAACACAAAGGCCTTCGAACTTGCCCTGCACGGAGCTCCTGAAGGGACCCTTGTAGTTGCAGAAGGCCAGAGAAAGGGGAAAGGAAGGCTTGGAAGGCGCTGGGAATCCCCAAAGGGAGTGAATATCTACACATCAATAATCCTGAGGCCAAGGATAGCGCCCTCTTCCGCCTCACAGATAACGCTCCTTGCCGCTGTGGCTGCTGCCAGGGCGATTGAAAAAACCACAAAGATTCTGCCTGATATAAAATGGCCCAACGACCTGCTGATAAGGGGAAAAAAGGCAGCCGGGATACTGATGGAGCTTGATTCCGAAGCAGATATGGTTAACTTCATTGTCCTCGGCATAGGGATAGACGTCAATATGGAACCAGCCTCCCTTCCGCATGACGTGGCCAGGGTTGCCACATCCCTGATGAATGAGACAGGAAGGAGGCTTGAAAGGGTCCCAGTCATACAGGAGCTTTGCAGGCAGATCGAAAAATGGTACGAGATATTCAAAAAAGAGGGTTTCGGCCCTGTAATAACCGAGTGGGAAAGGCTGTCAATCATGGCAGGAAAATACGTAAGGGTCTCATTCCTGAAAGATACAAAGGAGGGTGTGGCCCTTGGGTTGGACACAGACGGGGCCCTTCTTTTACGGCTTCCAACCGGGAGGATAGAGAGGGTTGTGGCAGGGGATGTGACAATGATTCGGTAAAAGGTAAATGGCGAAAGGCAAAAGGTTTTTATCTAACCTTTAACCTTTAACCTTTAACCTTTAACCTTTGATGGTCTCGTAAAAAGTCTTTTCTGTGGTTCGACAAGCTCACCACGAACGGAATAAAGTCAATGATTTCAACCTGACCACCGTTCGCCCTGAGCTTGTCGAAGGGTGATCTGTGACTTTTTACGACTTCGTCAACCTTTAACCTTTAACCTTTAACCTTTAACCTTTAACCTTTATGTTATTAGTCATCGACATAGGAAATACCAGCATCGCTTTTGGTCTGTATAAAGGGAAGGAACTTGCGGCCCATTTCAGGATGGGGACACTCAAAGACCGTGGCGTCGACGAGTACGCCGTTTTTTTGAGGTCCCTTATCTCTTCCAAAGGGATATCCCTTCCCGAAATAAAGGACGGGATCATCTCCTGCGTTGTGCCTCCTCTCCTTGAAACCATGAAGGAGGTCTGTAAGGAATGCTTCGGGATGATTCCCCTTGTGGTAGGAGATGATGCAGACGCCGGGATACCGATACTTTATGATTATCCGAGAGAGGTTGGAGCAGACAGGATAGTCAATGCTGTAGCCGGATACTACAAATATCCCCAACCCCTGATAATCATAGACTTTGGCACAGCCACGACCTTCGACTGTGTCTCGTCAAGTGGTGAATACCTGGGAGGCGCAATTTCCCCTGGCATTGCCATATCAGCAGAGGCCCTGTTTCAAAGGACATCCAAGCTTCCAAGGGTTGATATAGCACAACCGCCAACTGCCATAGGTAAAAATACAGTTGCCAGCATCCAGTCAGGCCTCTTCTTCGGATATGTGAGCCTTGTAGAAGGGATGGTCATGAGGATAAAGGATGAGATGCGGACCTCTCCCCTTGTGATCGCCACCGGCGGACAGGCGGAACTGATCGCGCATGAGACAGATGTAATTAAGCATGTAGAACCTAATCTGACGCTGGAAGGGCTGAGGTTGATATATGAAAGAAGTCGAAAAACTGATTCGTAGGGGCAAATGTCCGAAGAAGTTGAGTGGAAAACCAGCCTTGCCAAACTGCCCGTGTTTTGGGATTTCATGAAAATGTGTTACCTTACGCATCCATAAGCCTGTTGTTCGCCTGTCGCAGCCTCTTTGAAAGAATCCTCGTCATGTTTATCAGGAGGACTATAAAAAGCTCCCTGTCCGTCTGGAATATATCGCCAAGGGCGGTGTTCTTAAGGAAGAGCGCCTCCGTATCCTCAGTAGCTCTTATGGTTGCCGACCGAGGCTCTACATTAATCAGGGTCATCTCGCCGAAGAAGGCCCCCTTTGAGCAGGCAGCAAGTATGACCTCGCTCCCGTCTTTTTTCTTTTTAATGAGGTCTGCCTTTCCTGATACTATGATTACGAGGGAGTCGCCCATTTCTCCTTCACGGAAGATGGTCTCTCCAGCGGTAAAGACCTTCTCTTCGGCCACATCTGCCAGCATCTGAAGCTGGGTTTCGCTGAGACCAAAAAGCAATTGATTATTTAAAAGCACATTCAAGTCTCTCATAGACCCGGACACCTCTCCATCGTTATAATCGTACCAACCATATTTCAGGGGTACCAACATCTCAAACTACAGACTACTTGAGGCAATATACATGCAATAACGTCGCTCAGTCAATGATTAGATATATGAGGGTCTTGCAAAAGTCCGAAATTACCCTTCGACAAGCTCAGGGCGAACGGTGGTTGGGTTGGAATCATTGACTTTTTCCCGTTCGTGGTGAGCCTGTCGAACCACAAACAAGACTTTTGCAAGAGGCTCTGTTGAGATAGATAAAGAGGTCTACAGAGAGGCCTGGGAACTCTATTCGGGTCGAACTGATAAGGAGTGGAGCCTCACAGATTGTTCAAGCTTTATCATTATGAACCGTAGCCGGATAACCGAGGCCTTCACCTCAGACCGCCATTTTGAACAATCAGGGTTCACCATTCTTCTGAAAGAGTAAAAAACAGAATCAGTTTTTAAAAAGCGTCAGTCGTTTGCTTTCTTTATATGATTTCAAACACCCTGTTCAGCGCCTCATCCAGCCTTGCCACATCAGGCCCTCCGGCCTGGGCCATGTCAGGACGTCCGCCTCCTCCGCCGCCTACTACCTTTGCCAGGTCTTTGACAAGATTACCCGCATGGTATCTCTTTGTCAAATCACCTGTTAGAGCGACTGTCAAAGTTGATTTGGTCCCGTCCG
>JACQYJ010000085.1 GCA_016208525.1 Deltaproteobacteria bacterium
AAGCTCTGTGCCCTCTGTGGTTTGCAGTTTTCAGGTTTAAATCTTTTTTCTTCAAAAAACCGTCCGCATTTATCCGTGCAAGTCCGTGGCTAAATCAGTTTTTTTGCCCCATAAGAAGGTTCATCCAGGGAGGTTTCTACCCACTCAATATGAGAAAGAGCCGTTTCAGATTACCTCCAGCCCCGCAAATCTTGCCATCAGCTTTTTTGTCCCTGTCTGAAACTGGACAGTGACCTTTTCCATATCACCGCCTCCTTCTGTTCCCTTTACAACCCCGACCCCCAATGTCCCATGCCTGACCCTGGCCCCGGTTTTGAAGGAACTGCCATTGTGCCCTTCGACTAGCTCAGGGCGAACGGTTGTTCCGTTCATGCTGAGTTTGTCGAAGCATACTGTCCGGCCTTTGAAAAACCCCTCCATAGCCTGATTTGAACCTGCTTGAATTTCGGATTTCGGATTTCGGATTTCGGATTTAAAATCCGCATTCCGCATTCTGCATTCCGCAATATTCTTACCGGCCCCTACTCGTTCCAGCAAAGTGGCCGGGATCTCGGAAAGAAAAAGGGATGGAGAGTTTATCTGCTCCCTTCCGAAGACCCTTCTCTCTCTTGCATTCAGAAGATAAAGCTTCTGCTGCGCCCTGGTCATCCCGACATAGCAGAGCCTCCGCTCCTCTTCAACCCCTTCAGGGTCATACTTTGTCCGGGAGTGGGGGAAGAGGCCGTCCTCCATACCGATAATAAAGACCACCGGGAACTCAAGACCTTTGGCTGCATGGAGAGTCATCAGGGTCACCCTGTCGGTTGCCCCTTCGTATTCATCCACATCGCTTACAAGGGCCACCTGATCCAGGAATGATCTCAGGGTCTTCTCTTCGGCCTTTTCATCAAACTCCTCTGCCGCTGTTATAAACTCTTCCAGGTTCTCGATCCGTCCAAGGGCCTCTTCCGTCTTCTCTTCCTTAAGCTTTTGAATATAACCGGTCTCATCGAGTATTAATTGTACAAGCCTTGCTACTCCGAACTTCGCATTTACCGGGGACAGTCCCGATTCTACGACTCCCTCACCCGGCCTACGGCCACCCTCTCCCACTGGGAGAGGGGCTGGGGGTGAGGGGACAGTCCCCTCACCCTTCTTCAGCCTCTCCATCATCTCATAGAAGGATTTCAGTTTCAGTCTCGGCCCTTTTGATAATCCCCCTTCATCCCCCTTTGACAAAGAGGGAACAGAGGGGAATTTTTCGGCCACTTCTCCTATGGCTTCATACAGCGTTATCCCCTTGCCGGCAGCATACGCCTCAACCTTCTCAACAGTGGCATCCCCTATCCCCCTGTGAGGGACGTTTATTATCCGCTTCAGTCCTATGGCATCTGACGGGTTGGCTATCACCTTCAGATATGCCAGGATGTCTTTTATCTCAGCCCTGTCATAGAACCTCATCCCGCCTACAATGGTATATGGGATGCCATCCCTCATGAGCCGGTCTTCCATGACCCTCGACTGGGCGTTGGTGCGGTAAAAAACAGCGAAGTCTCTGTACATCAGTTGGGAGTTCGGAGTTGGAAGTTCGGAGTTTTGTCCTTTTGACTCCCGACTCCTGACTCCCGACTCCTGACGCAGTTTCTCTACTTCCCTCGTCACAAACCCCGCCTCGTCATGTTCGTCCCTGGCGGAGTAGTAGCTGATGGGTTCGCCCTCAGGATTATCGGTCCAGAGGGTCTTCCCTTTGCGCCCGGTGTTCCTCCTGACGACCTCCCCGGCTGCCTTTATAATGTTCTTTGTAGATCTGTAGTTCTGCTCAAGCCTTATGACAACAGCATCCCTGTAGTCCTTTTCAAAATCGAGGATGTTGGATATATCAGCGCCCCTCCAGGCATAAATAGACTGGTCGTCATCCCCAACAACACATAGATTGCGGAGGCCCGAAGCAAGCATCTTTATCAGTTTGTACTGGGCGTGGTTGGTGTCCTGGTACTCATCCACCATGATGTATCGGAGCTGGTCCTGGTATGATTTCAGGATATCGGGGCGCTCGTTGAGGAGTCGTACTGTAAGCATTATCAGGTCATTGAAGTCGAGCGCGTTGTTTTTCCTCATCTCCTCTTCGTAAGCGGCGTAGACCCTGGCCGCCCTCTCGGAAAAAAAGTCCTTCGCCATGGCGGCGTAGGAAGCGGAGTTCAGGAGGTGGTTTTTGGCCTGGTCAATGCGGCCTGCAATTGCCTTGGGCGCAAAGAGCTTTTCGTTTATATTGAGGGCCGCCATTGCGCCCTTTATCACTCCAAGCTGTTCCCTGTCGTCGTAGATTACGAAGTTCTCCCCATAACCAAGCTTAGTAATATTTTTCCGTAAGATCCGAACACAGGCGGAATGGAAGGTAGAGACCCACACCCTGTCTCCAACAGCGCCCAGGATATGTTTCACCCTTTCCTTCATCTCACCTGCGGCCTTGTTGGTAAAGGTCACGGCCAGGATGTTTCTTGGAAGGACGCCTTTCTCTGAGATAATGTATGCGATGCGATGGGTTAAAACCCGGGTCTTTCCAGACCCGGCCCCGGCAAGAATAAGGAGGGGGCCATCGGTGGTGACGACAGCCTTGCGCTGTTCTGGATTAAGCTTGGTGAGAAGGTCTTGCATGAAGGGATGATAACCTTTTGAGAGAGGAAAATCAATTACAATCAAATCCCCCTTCATCCCCCTTTGCTAAACCTAAAAACGGCAGTTGGCCACGGACAAATACGGACAAAACCTTATCAAATAAACATTTAAACATTATGAGCAGTTCACCCAAAAGGTGATTCTAATGCTTGCCGAAAAATCTTTTAATTACTTGCTCTTAGTCCGTGAAAGTCAGTGGCAAATGCTTTTTTTAGGTTAAATAAGTCTTCAGAGGCCGCCATGAATCTTCGTAAAATCTTTACCCCTTCCTGTTTTAAGATAGCTGTTTCAATA
>JACQYJ010000086.1 GCA_016208525.1 Deltaproteobacteria bacterium
GGGCCTGACAAGAAAGCCGGGGAACTGAAAGGGGTATATAGAGAACTTCCGAGGTGGGAAGATTTTACAAGGGTGATGGGCGGGGTTTATAAAAAGGCGGAGCGGCTGAACCTGTTGATAGAGTCTGCCTCCTATCAACCCTCCCCTGTCAAGGACTCCGGTCTTGTGCTGGTGACAGTTTCAATGCCGGTTACAGGCTCATACGCGGATATCAAAAGGTTTGTCTACGACCTGGAAACATCTCCCATATCTTTTATCATAGAAAACCTTTCTCTCGGCAGCGGGAAGGGTCAGGAGGGAGATATATCCCTCAATCTTACAATAGCGGCCCATTTTAAAGGGTAAAAATGCATTCAAGAAAAACCGGTATCCTTGTTGTCCTGCTTTTTGTCCTTGCAGCCGTGGTTGTTTACAGGGTCGTCACAAGGGAGGAGCCTAAAAAGGTCAGGGAGTTGACGTATAAACCAGTGGCCGGCGGCCAGGGACCAGTGGTCGGAAGGCGGGGGCCTGTAAGTAAAATTAAGAAGACAGAGGAGGAGACGGCAAAGACGATACCATCGAAAGTTGAGAAGAGGGGATACAGGGGGCTGATCAGAAACCCGTTCCAGGCGCTGTATCCTCCTGTTGTTATACCAAAGCAGGCCCCTCCACCTCCGCCTCCAGCCCCTGCCCCTGTTATTTCGGAACCGAAGGGGCCTTCCCCTGCGCAGACAGAGTCCGGGAGGTTTAGATTTTTAGGTTTTCTCCAGAAGGAGGGAGAGAGTAAGGTATTCCTTTCCAGAGACAAAGAGGTATTTATAGTTAAGAAGGGAGACAGCGTGACTATTTTTCAGGTCGCTGATATAACAGATAACAGCGTAACACTGCAATCAAGAGATTCTAAAGAGGAATTCAAATTAATCATTGAAGATGTTAAACCCGGTAAACCAGAGTTAATGTCAGGGAGTGGAAGGAGATAGAATGAGAGTTCAGGAGTTCAAGAGTTCAGGAGTTCAGGAGTTATCGTCTTACGTCTCATGTCTCACATCTACTATGCTTCTTGTTTCATGCCTGTTCCTTCTTTCCGGATGTGCGGCAAACAGGGCATTCAAGGATGGGGCTGCGACTGCGGCCAAGGGCGATGTGGACAAGGCAGTAGATCATTATCAGAAGGCCTTGTCCCTTGAACCGAATAATCTGAGCTACAGGATTGAACTCGAAAAGGCCAGGACGCTCTCTGCCAGGAAGCACTTTGCCAATGGTGACGCGTATCTCAAGGATAACAAATATGATGCTGCCGAGATGGAATATCAGATAGCCCTCCTCATGGATCCTTCATTCAGGAAGGCCGAGCAGATGATAGCGGAGGTGCGTAAGCTGAAGGACTCGGAGGGTTACTATAAAAAAGGGATGGAACTGCTTGATGCCAATAAGACCGCCGAGGCAAGAACGGCCTTGAAAAAAGCGGCGTCCTTGAATCCAAAGAACGAGGCGGCAAAGAACGCCCTGGACAAATTAAAGGAGGTCAGGACCAAACTGGACGGGTTCGAGCTTTCACTCAAATCAGTAAAGCCGATAACCCTGAAGTTCAGGGATACAAGTATCAAGGAGGTCTTCGAGATCATATCAAAACTATCGGGGATAAACTTTATCTTTGATGAGGACGTGAAGGACCAGAAGATATCCATATTCCTTCAGGATGCGACATTTGCGCAGACTATGGAGCTGCTTCTCCTCACTAACAGGCTTTTTGCAAAGGCAGTGACTGAGAACACAGTTATCATAATTCCTAAGAACCCTGCCAAGGCGAAACAGTATCAGGACCTTGTAATTCACACATTCTACCTTTCCCATATAGAGGCGAAAAAGGCTGTGAACCTGCTGCGGACTATGTTGCAACTGAAACTGATACATGTAAATGAAGAGTTAAACGCTCTGATCATCAGGGATGAGCCGGAAAGGATAAAGCTTGCTCAGAAGATATTAGAGGCCAATGACATCCCTGAGGCAGAGGTGATGATGGAGGTGGAGATTATTGAGGTAAGCAGGGACAAGCTTTCTGAACTCGGTCTGAACCTTTCCACTTCATCCATGGCCGCAGGGATTTATTCCGGCGACCCGGCCGCATCTGATAAAACATTTAATACCTCCATGACCTATGGGGATATGAAGAACCTCAGCGCCGGCGCAAACCTGCTGTTCAGTCCAATACCACAGGCTGTGTTTAATTTCAAGAAGACCCAGGGAGGTGTAAAGACACTCGCTAATCCAAAGATAAGGGTACTTAACCATGGTAAGGCAAAGATCCTCATCGGCGACAGGATCCCTGTAATAACCAGTACTGCTATTACCGGCGGCGCCACTCAGACAAATGTCCAGTACCAGGAAGTCGGTGGGAAGCGGAATGTGGAACCCACTATCCACATAGAGCAGGACGTTACTATGAAGCTCTCTTTGGAAGTCAGCACAATAGGAACCCCTCTTACAGACCCGGATACCAAGCTGGTTGTTGCCTATCAGATAGGCACGAGGAGCGCGGAGACGGTACTCAATCTCAGAGACGGAGAGACCCAGGTAATAGGAGGTCTGATAAGGGACGATGAAAGGAACACAAAGGTCTCCATTCCCCTGCTGGGAGATATCCCGATCCTTGGCCGGTTATTCTCTACCCAGTCCGATCAGAAGAGTAAAACCGACATCCTCCTGGCCATAACTCCTCATGTACTGAGGGGGCTGGAAGTGCCTTCGGAGGATGTAACTACCATCTGGTCGGGTAAGGAAGACGAGTTTACGAACAGGGTTCCATTCGAGTCATTCCGCGAAAAAGATGAGCCCCAGTCGTCACGGACTCTTCCCGCGCCAGAGGAGGGAGCTATTCACGGGACTCCCCCGGCAGGCCCGTCCGGCGCAATACCCGGCCCTTTCGTTTTGCCGCCTGATGAAGGGGACATGCCGCCTGTTGCTCCACAAATACAGCCTTCAGCAGGCAAGGGAATGGTCTATATGACGGCCCCAAAAGAGGTAAAGGTTGACCAGGAGCTTACTGTAGGGATAACCATCGGTGAAGTAACCAACCTCTATGGGGCATCTATCAACATTTCTTATGACCCCTCGTTGCTTGAATTTGTGAGAGTAAACGAGGGAAGCCTGTTGAGGCAGGATGGGAAACCGACCAGCTTCATGCACGCGGTAAATCCGGCAGAGGGAAGGGTCACTGTCGGGATAACGAGGCTCGGCGCGGCAGGGGGGACAAGCGGAACAGGAAATCTGTTCTCGGCAGTTTTTAAGTGCAAGGGAGAAGGGACTGCCTCCATTAATTTTCTTGATGCTGCCCTGAAAGACCCTGCGCTTGCGACGATACCTTCAACGAGGAAAGGGGTAGAGGTGAAGATAACAAAGTGAGAAACCAGTGGTCAGCGGTCAGTGGTCGGGGATCAGGGAGCATAAGATCAGAAGTTCATAAGTTCAGAGGCTCAGACACAATTTCTTCCGAGCTCACGTCTCACGTCTCAAACAATAAAGGCGTTACGCTGATAGAGCTCATTATTACCATGGCCATCCTGGGGATACTGGCCTCGATAGTCTTGCCTCTTACAACGGTGACTGCAAAGAGGGCCAGGGAGTTTGAGCTTAGGAGAGATCTACGGACGATAAGGACCGCTATAGATGAATATAAAAAGGCCTACGACGAAGGAAGGATAAGGCAGGAGCTTGGCGGGAACGGTTATCCAAAATCTTTATCCATGCTGGCAGAGGGAGTGGATGACATAAAATCTCCAAAGTCCGGGGCAAAGATAAGGTTTCTGAGATCTATTCCAAGGGACCCCATGAACCCTGATAAAACCATAGACCCTGAAAATAGCTGGGGGCTAAGGTCTTACGACAGCGATGCGGACAGCCCAAGGGAAGGGGATGATGTGTACGATGTCTATTCAAAAAGCGAGGAAACAGGATTAGATGGAACGCCTTATAAAGAATGGTGAAAGGTTAAAGGTTAAAGGTCAAAGGTTAAAGGTTAAAGGTAAAAGGTTAAAGGTTAAAGGTCAAAGGTCAAAGGTTAAAGGCTTGAACCTTTTACCTTTCGCCTTTCGCCTTTCGCCTGGTTTTACCCTCATAGAATTGATGATAGTGATGACGCTTATCGGGATACTTGCAGCGATTGCACAGCCTCAATTTCAGCAATACACGATAAGGGCCAGAGAGGCGGTCTTGAAGGAGAACCTCTTTACCCTGAGGGAAGTCATAGATCAGTATTATGGAGACAAAGGGAAGTATCCTGATAATTTGCAGGAGCTTGCAGATAACAGATATATAAGACAGGTTCCCGAAGATCCATTTACAAGGTCAGCTGAGACATGGGTGACTGTGCCGCCCGATACCGGAGAGGGCGTGATATTTGATGTCCATAGCGGGAGCGACCTCATTGCCTTAAATGGGACGCCGTATAATGAATGGTGAAAGGTTAAAGGTTAAAGGTTAAAGGTGAAAGGTTAAAGGTGAAAGGTTAAAGGTGAAAGGTTAAAGGTTAAAGGTGAAAGGTTAAAGGTGAAAGGTGAAAGGTTAAAGGTTAAAGGTGAAAGGTTAAAGGTTAAAGGTGAAAGGTTAAAGGTTAAAGGTCAAAGGTGAAAGGTTTAAGGTTAAAGGTTAAAGGTTAAAGGTCAAAGGGGTTAAAGGTCAAAGGTCAAAGGTTAAAGGCTTGAACCTTTTACCTTTCGCCTTTCGCCTTTCGCCTGGTTTTACATACATTGCGGTCATGATTCTTGTTGTTGTGATGGGGATTGCCCTTTCCAAGACCGGCAGATACTGGAGCACAGTTGCAAAAAGGGAAAAAGAAGAGGAGCTTATTTTCCGCGGAGACCAGATAAGGAAGGGGATAGAGCAATATTACAAGTGGACTGCGCAGAAACACGGCGGACAGGGATTGTATCCCGAGAACCTCGAGGAGCTGCTGAAATCCAGGTTTTCCATGGCGCCAAAGAGAAGCCTCAGAAAAATATATAAAGACCCCATGACAGGGAAGGCAGATTGGGTCATTTTTAGCGACCCTGCAAGCAAGAGGATGATGGGGGTCCGCAGCGCAAGCAATGATGAGCCTTTGAAGGTTTCGAACTTCCCTTTTATCTATCGGGATTTTGAAGGCAAGACAAAATACAGCGACTGGGTTTTTGTATATAGAGCCCAGCCTCAGGCGCCGGGGCAACCGAAGAAATAAGTCAATGACGTAAAAATATGAGGGATGAAGTAAACTAAAAAGAGCATTTAACCGCAGAGGACGCAGAGATCGCAGAGGAAAATCAATAGATTTGATTGAAAACCGTGATCACCAAAGAGGTGAATTACTTTTGAATTCCAAGACTTTGGTTTTCTTTGCGTACTTTGCGGCTTTGCGAGAACAACTGCCGTTTTTAGGATTAAACAGGGGATTGTCTCAGATAATCAAAGAGCCTCAAGCCCTTTGTTTTTTTTGAATTTCAAGTTGTTGAAATAATGTGAAAAAATACCATGCTCAAATACCATGCTCACGCCTTGACACGGACAAAATAATTTGATAAGAATTAAATATGAGGCACTCGTAAAAAGTCCAAAATCACCCTTCGACAAGCTCAGGGCGAACGGTGGTCTGGTTGAAATCATTGACTTTATTCCGTTCGTGGTGAGCTTGTCGAACCACAGAAAAGACTTTTTACGAGACCATCAAATATATATCATGTTCCCTTTTTAACCTTGATTAGCCCGAATTGACCTGTATTTTATAGAAATAACTGAAAGCGCTGCATATATCTGAAGCGCTTGGCGACGTCACGAACACTGAAATAAACCGTTAAGATGCGGATGCTTTTTGCGTCTGCGGTAAACCGGATTATTTTGATTAAAAAAATAGCGAGGGACTATTATGACAAAGACTGCTAATCATCTTCTAATGCTCAGTTTCCTGTTTTTGTTTGTCAGTTTGCCTTTCCGGGCATATTCTAATGAAAGTGATAAGGAGATTACTATTGATGTAACCGGCGAAGGCAGGGCGCCGATAAGGAACGACGCAGTCGCAGCCGCGAGAAGGACAGCCATTGTTCTCGCAAAGAGAGATGCTGTGGAGAAAGGTTTTGGAGCCGTTGTCGCCGTTGAGATGCTTCCCAATAAGAGGGAAGTTTTTAGTAAGACGGAAGGAGACCTGTCCTTCGAGATTGTTGACGAGATGGAGAAGGACGGTTTCTATATTGTTACTATCTCTGCAAGGATGAGCATACCGAGAGAGTTGATTGACTCCAACCCCTTGACTGAAGAGGGACGTGAAACTTATTCAGGATATAAACCCCTCGTCGAGGAGCTGCCTTATGGCGTAATCAACTGGCAGGAGGGTTATCTGGTCTCTCATGGAACAGGCAACTGGCCTGAAGATGAGGATGAAAAGAAAGGCGAATTGATGGCAAGGCGGGCCGCAGTTGCCGATGCCCAGGCAAAGGCCCTGGAGATGATAAGCGGGATAAGGGTGGACGCTGAAAACCAGGTCAAGGGACTGGTTGAGAAGGAAAAGGCCTTGTATTATAAGGTGAACGGTATTGTCAGGGATGCTTCGGTCATAGGTGAGACTAAGACCAGGCCGTATAAAGTCTCCATTAAGGTGCCTATTACGGGAATCAAAGGGGTGGGGATTGTATTCTATGACGCCAGAAGGAAAGAGAAAAAGGCCCCTTTGTCTGATGACGGAGAGACAGAGGGAGTATATACCGGTATAATTGTTGACGCAAGAGGGACCGGACTCAAGGCCGCCTTTTTCCCTGAGATAGTTGATGAAAAAGGAAAAGAAGTATATTCTGTTGATAAGGTCGGGAAGGATGCCTTTATTAAGAGGGGTGTTGCAGGTTATGCCCTCGCAGAGGAGGAGGCAATCACGAACGGAAGGGCAGGCGCGAACCCGCTTTTCATAAAGGCTGAAGGTTTCCGATATCCTGTGTATGCCTCCCTCGGAAGTATCACTCTGCCGCAATGGTTTGTGGCCGAAGGGAAAAAGGTTGAGGAAAGAAGGAGACGCCAGGGTGTCAGCCCCCTTGCGATCAAAGGGCTTCAAAGCGGCGGCGCTTTAAAGGCGAATGTTATAATAAGCTCTTCTGATGCTGAGAAGATGGCCTCAAAGAAGGGGTTTTCAAAGATATTCAAGGAGAGCAGGGTCATTATACTAACGGACTCATCTATCGGGGGTACGGAGGGGAAGCTGCCTTCAGACGGTATTTTTATTGCCGGATTTCTTGAATAGGCATACTGATGAACAGGCGTTACATCGCTCCTCTCTTAGGTCTGATCGTTGTAATAATCTTTTCCGGGCTGTATCTCTCTCAAATCCTTAAGCCTCTTGAGCTTATGGCATACGACTGGAGGTTCAGGCTCAGGGGAGCGGCGCCGC
>JACQYJ010000087.1:0-4503 GCA_016208525.1 Deltaproteobacteria bacterium
AAACTTGATGAAGTCGTAAAAACTAAAAAAAGCAACCACAGAGGCGCTGAGGCACTGAGTGTAACGTAGAATATTAAAGGTTTTTTCTCAGTGTCTCTGTGTCTAAGTGTTTAAAATAAAGACTTTTTACGAGGGCATCAAAACATGCTTTCCGGGGCTTCTTCATACAGCCCATCGTACTGTAATAAGTGTAATAAGTATTTCCTCCGTCTATCCGGCGGAGGCGTCAGCCGGCGCTTTTATACCAGGCTGCTTTTCAAACATCTACTTAAATTTAGATTAACGAAAGCTTGCCCGGCATTAACTTGATCTCGAGGTCTCTATGAAAGATTTCAATTTCCTTTATGTGGACGATGACGGTGTATATCTGAAAAATTTTCTGCTCTCTGCTGTTAGTTTTTGTCAATACGGTTTGTTGAAAGGAGAGGTAAGATGCGAATAAAAAAAGGCTGGGAAGGAATGTCCCGACGTGTAATTATAGCTATGGCCGCCGTATTGCTTTGCGCACTTCCGGCCTTTGCCCTTGAAGCCAACGAATACCGCCAGTTCATGGGACTCGATTCGAGGAAGGTCGTCTGGTTCCTGGCCCAGATGCATCTCTTCTTCGGGGCTTTCGTGCTGGGCGTCCCCATCTTTGCGGTTATTATAGAGGTTATAGGCCACAGCAGCAAAGACAAGAAGTTCGACAAGCTGGCCTACGAATTTACCAGTCTGCTCTCCGTTGCGTATGCTACAACCGCCGCACTCGGGGGGCTGATGGCATTTGCCCTCTTCACACTTTATCCCACCTTCATGGGTTACATGGCCGGGGTGTTCAAGGATGTGATGTTTTTATACGCTATCCTGTTCTTCGGCGAGACCTTCAGTCTGTACCTTTATTATTATGGGTGGGAGTGGTTGAAGGGAGATGCCCTCTTTGACAAAAGAGTAGTGACGATATTCAAGGCCCTGGGCGCGCTTGTCCTCCTTTACGGCCTGCTCTTCCTGCTCAATATAGGCATCCCGCACATGAGGCCGGACACGAGGATATTTATATCCGTGCTTTTCATACTCCCCGCCGGCGTCGGTCTGATGACGATCAAGGACAAGAAGTCCCTGCACATATTTATCGGCATCATGCTGAACGTATTCGGCACAGCCATCATGTACTGCGCCAATAGCTGGGTCGGTTTCATGATGAGCCCTGCCGGAGTTACGGAAAAGGGAGACATCATTGGAACGGTATGGACTGCATTTGACAACCCCCTTGGCACGCCCGTTGCCATCCACAGGATGCTGGGCAACTTGACCTTTGGGGGGCTGGTAGCAGGCTCATACGCTGCCGTAAAGTTTATTGGCAGCAAGACGGAAGAAGACAAGGCCCATTACGACTGGATGGGGTATATCTCGAACTTCGTTGCTATTGCAGGGCTTATACCACTCCCTTTCGCGGGCTACTACCTCGGCAGGGAAGTCTATTCAACAAGCGCAGTTATGGGGAACAACATGATGGGCGGCGACTTCTCATGGACGTTCATCATTCAGGCGATGCTGGTTGGTTCCCTCTTTTTGACAAGTAATTATTACCTCTGGAGCGGAATGAGCAGGATTCCGGGGGCTGAAAGATACCAGGGTTATATCAAGTACATCCTGATCCTGATTGTGGTTTCCTTCTCCGTCTGGCTTACCCCCCACAACCTGCCGCTGTCAGGGGAGGAGACCGCCAGCATGGGAGGAAGCCAATACCATCCTACCCTCAAGTTCCTTGGACTGATGCCGGCAAAAAACGCTGTGGTGAACTTCATCATACTCTCCACCTTTTTCAGCGTCCTCCTCTACAGAAGGGCGAACAAGGGAGAGAGGGTCCCCGTATCGCAACAGGGGAAGGCCTCCAGGATCGGGGTCATCGTTTCAGGCGTTATCGCCCTGGTGATAATAGGTCAATATGCCGTGTACCTGCTTGGTCTTGACCCTAAGGCGCTTGATCTGCCGCCAGACAGGGTTGTTTACATAAGGACAGTCGGATGGCTGCTTGTCTTCCAATGCCTGTCCGTAGTTGCAACCGTGATTTTAACGTTAAAAGACAGTGGTCATGGAAAAGGCCAGCCCGTTCCTCAGGAACATCGCAGTCAGCCAGTTCATGCAGCTCATTGCCTGTCTTGTTTTAGTAACAGGGATAGATCTCTTCCTCTTTAAGGGGGCAAAGGAGATAGGACCGCTTAAGTGGGGGAAGATGACGATCAGGAGCCAGTATGCGCTTCTTCTCCTGACAATTATCATCACCGTGAACATGGGGCTTATGGGCTTCATCCGTTCGGGACTGAGGGGCGACTGGCATATCTTTGGCGTGATGAGGGACACATCAGAATGGGCTAATACCCCAAGCAACTTTGTTATGACCAAGACTGTGGGCTCGATAGCGATCCTGTTTCTTATAGGAGTGGCATTCATGTTCTGGCTTGGAGGGATTGCAAAGAGCAAGGGAGAACACAAGGAATAGCAGGGTGGGCTCTGCCCGCCGATGATCGGCTTTAGACGGTCCAGAGATAGAGGGCACTGTCCCAGTTTACGGGCGAAGCGGAGCGAAGCCGTAGAACAGGGACTGTCCCCGGCAAACGGGAGGTTTTAAAGATGGGTAAGGTTATTGGAAAGATATTTATCTTTTTGCTGGCAACAGTGTTCGTCTTCATGTGGGTCGGTTATGCCGTCACAAAGATGACCGGCGGAGAAAAGAAGGCGGCAGGAGCTGTAGAGATTACCCCTGAGGGAGGGGAGACCATCTTCTGGGGCAAGGGCAGGTGTTTTACCTGTCACAGCATGGGAGAAAACGGAAGCGCAGTCAGGTGCCCGAACCTTGGCGTATGGGGGGACAAATTTCCGCTGCCTATCGGCAAGAGGGCGGAGTCGAGGGCCAAGGAACGTCAGGCCCAGACAGGACTGCCATATACCGCAACCGATTACCTGACCGAATGTCTTGCTACTCCGGGAGCTTATATAGTTGAAGGCTACAAGAACGAGATGGCTGTGGTATACGCCCCGCCCATATCGCTGAGCCTGCATGAGATAAAGGCTGTGATCTTATATCTCCAGAGCCAGGGCGGAGAGGTGGACGTTAACGCGGTAAACAACCCGTCGGAGATAGCAAAGAAACTGCACGACAAGATATCGGCTGCCGGGGCTGCGGGAGGCGGAGACCCTGGGCACGGCGAAGAGGTGTTTAAAGGCAGTTGCGTCAACTGCCACATGCTGAAGGGCGAAGGGGGGAAGATCGGCCCTGACCTTTCTAATGCCGGCAATAAACCTCTCAAGTTCCTTTCCGAATCAATATTGAGGCCTGTAGACGCAATCACGCCCGGTTACGAGACATGGGTGGTGGAGACTAAAGACAATACTAAGGCCATCGGGATAAAAACGAAGGACGATGCGCAAGGAGTGGAGATACTCAAGGCAACAGGCGATATAGTGACCGTCGCGAGGGCCGATATAAAGGAGTTAACCCAGGACAAGACCAAGAGCCTCATGCCGGAGGATATGATAGAGGGTCTTACTGTCAAGGATTTCCAGGATGTGCTTGCGTTCATGATGATGCAGAAGGAAAAGAAATAATGTAGGGGCGGTCCCTTGCGGCCGCCCGCAATGGGAGGGGACAAGCCCCTCCCCTACAAAGGCAGAGGAGGTTTTCAGATGAACAGGTTTAAATTAGGGGCATTCTGGAATGCAGCAATAACGTTGGCTTGCGTTTATGGCCTCATCAAGTGGGTCATCCCGTTTGTATCGCGAAGGATTACAGGTCTGCCTTTCCCGCTGTCGGTTCCAGGCACGCTGATGTTATTCTATATGACGCTGACAATAATTGCCCTTTATATATATATAACGTCATCGGATGAAAGGGTGGAAGAGTTTTTGACGCCGGTCAGGAGCCTGCTCTCAGGGGCTTACGGCATAAGGACGCGGAGCGTGGTACTGGTTGTGATCCCTCTCCTTGTGGGGTGGCAGGCCTATTCGATGACTGCTCCGAGGATAAGCTCTCCATCATCGCTCAGGATTCAGCACCCATCCAGCGGATTTCCGAAAAACATGGAGACTGCGGAGAACCCCTTCAGGAACCCGTCGGACGCCGAGGTAGACAAATTCATAGAGGAGGCGAAGGCAAACACTGTCCAGTTTATACCTGAGGCTACGGATGAAATAGACAAGGTCAGGGATAATTATGACAACACTCTCGGAATCATTCCGACTGAGCCTGTGCAAGCCTTCCTGAAGGAGTTGAAGACCGGAAATGCGGACAAGGCCAGGGCGCGGCTTGCCCTCATAGAAAAATACCTCTTTGAAGGACGGATATTATATGCCATGAATTGCCGCCCATGCCACGGAGACAGCGTCTCAGGAGACGGCCCTATGGCTGACGGTTTCAAGCTCAGGCCGATTAATTTTACGGACAACGGCACCATAGAGACGATAGTTGAGGGTTACACCTCCTGGAGGGTGGCTAATGGCGGCCCGGGTCTTCCAACAGAGGCGACC
>JACQYJ010000087.1:4529-9197 GCA_016208525.1 Deltaproteobacteria bacterium
ACTCGGCCATGCCGGAGTGGAAGGCGGACCTTCCCGACGACTACAGGTGGCGGATAATCCTTGCCGAGTACGATCTTGCGCAGAAGACGCCAAGACAGCCTGAAAAACACGCAGAAGAGGGAGGCAAGAAATAATGAGAACCGCTATCTTACGTGCAGTTATAGCTTTTGTCCTATATGTTTTCACATTTTCTTCCGTTTACGCAGCAGATGCCCCGGCAAAGCAGAAACCGGCCAAGACCCCTGAATTAGTGGAGAAGGGCAAGTTAACATATTACAAGAGGTGCAGCTTCTGCCACGGATTGACAGGGGACGGAGACGGGCCTGCAGCCGCGCAGATGATACCGAGGCCGAGGGACTTCACCCTTGGGCTGTATAAATTCCGTTCTACGGAAACCGGGGGACTCCCGACCGATGAAGACCTTTTCAGGACTATAAGCAGGGGAATCCCCGGAACGGCCATGCAGACCTTTGACAGCGATAAGATAAAGAACGGCCTTACTGAAGAAGAGAGATGGCAGGTCATATATTACATCCAGACCTTTTCTGAAAGTTTTGCCGATAAGGACATGGACCCATACAGCATGGTAGTAAAGGTGTCTGCAGAGATAAAGTCGTCTCCCGAGAGCATTGCGAAAGGGGAAAAGATATTCAAGGAGATGAAATGCTGGGAGTGTCACGGCGACGGCGGAAGGGGTAATGGCCCCAACTCCCCTAAGCTCAAGGACAAGTTCAGGGGCGATAAGATACTTCCCTTTGACCTCACAAAGGGCTGGAGGTACAAGGCCGGCAACACCAGCCTGGACATATACAGGCGTTTCAGCACCGGGATAAACGGCACGCCGATGCCCTCTTTTGCGGATTCTTTAAACGACGAGGAGAGGTGGCACCTCGCCAATTTCGTGGTGTCGCTTCAAAAAAAGGAGCTGAATGCCGGGTCAGTGCTGAAGGTAAGGCAGGCAGGCGGCGATCTGCCTTCTTCTCCTGACGACCCTGCATGGAGCAAGGCGGAAGGGATAGACGTCCAGATGGCAGGGCAGGTGATAGCAAGGCCGAGGTGGGAGAACCCGTCTGTGGACGTGGTTACAGTCAGGGCCTTGTACAATGATAAGGAGATCGCATTCCTGCTGGAGTTTGGGGACAGGTTCAAGGATGTCGTCCACGCCCCGGAACTTGAGTACGCCGTGCCCGCGTCTTATGCAGGCTATGTAAAGGGCGGGGATGTCCCCAGACAGCCTGGCAACTTCAGGGACTCGGTCGCCATTCAGTTCCCGGTAAAGCCATTTGACGGCACACGTAAACCTTACTTCTTCAGGGGAGCGAGCAGCAACCCCGTAAACCTGTGGGTATGGAAGTCTGACCTGGAAGAGGCCGGCCAGCCCGCGGTCGAGGATTCGAATGCATCGGGCTTCAGGCAGGGGATCAGGATTCAGCCGCCGGAAGACCAGCAGGTAATGGGTAAAGGGGTGTGGAAGGACGGCGTGTGGCGTGTTGTCATGAAAAGGCCCCTAAGGAGCGAAGGCAAAAACGATGTACAGTTTGAAAAGGGGAAGTTTATGCCCTTTTCCCTTAATGCATGGGACGGCTCGAACGGGGAGAACGGCCTCATCATGTCATTGTCTACGTGGAACTATATCGTCATGGAGGCCCCTGTGCCTGTTACGGTCTATCTTTATATCTTGCTGGGGATAATATTGGCCGGCGGCATTGAGTGGTGGCTTGTAAAAAAGGTAAAAAGCCGAGAGCAAGCATAACCTCAGAAGCTCCTAAATAAAACCTGAATGGAGGCATGCAATGGCTTTAATTCAATGGGACAGCAGCTTTAGCGTCAATGTGAGGGAACTTGATGATCAACATGGGGCGCTGATAAAGCTTATCAATGAACTTCATGATGCGATGCAGGCTGGAAAAGCAAAAGATCTCTTAAATAAGATAATTGTTGAATTGGTGAATTACACCGTAAATCATTTTTCTACAGAGGAGAAATATTTTGCTCAATTCGGATACACTGAAACCGAAACGCACATTGCAGAGCACAAGAAATTTATAGATGAAGTAGCCAGTTTTAAAAAAGAGTTTGATGAAGGGCGGCTCGGTCTTTCCATAAAGGTGATGAACTTCCTGAGTGATTGGCTGAGAAATCATATAAAAGGAACAGACAAGAAATATGGCCCATTTTTTAACATGAAGGGGCTGACGTAACGACGGGAGAGGAGAGGGAAAAAGATTACTTGGCATTATACCTGAGCCTTCATCCCTTATCATTTGTAGGCGAATTGGTATTAAAACAGAGAAAGGAGGTGAAATGCAGGTAACACAGAAGTTCATCATTAAAATTAAGTGAAAGAAAATTAAGTGAAAGGAGGAAAGGAATGAAGAGGTTATTTGGCACTACCCTGGCAATATCGGCATTGGCGCTCGTCGCAGGGATAACAGCAGCTTATGCATACGACGAGGTCGAGGTCAAGGATGGAGGCAAGATCATCGGCCAGGTGAAGTTTGTCGGGAATCCGCCGAAATTTGATCCCATCAAGGTCAACAAGAACCAGGACTACTGCGGGAATGAGGTACAGGTAGAGGCCCTGATCGTCGGTAAAGAGGGCGGGGTGAAATTTGCCGTCGCCTATCTTGAAAATATTGATAAGGGAAAGGCAATAGTCAGGAACAAACCGGCAGACGTGAACCAGAAGAAGTGCATATTTGCTCCCCACGTCTTTACTATGGTCAAGGGGACTGACCTTGCGACAACAAACTCCGACCCTGTACTCCATAACGCCAACATGGAGATGAAGAAGGAGGTTACGGACGGAGACGAGACCGGCGGCATCCAGATGTTCAATTTCGGGCAACCCAAGCAGAATCAGGTGTATATCAAAAAGGTGAGGAAGCTGGGGCAGGTCAAGCTCACGTGCGATTCCCATACCCACATGAGGAGTTACGGCATGGTCTTTGACCACCCGTACAGCGCGGTTACAGATGAAAGCGGTTCTTTTGAGATTGACAACGTCCCACCCGGAAAATACACATTGAAGATGTGGCATGAGAACTGGAAGACCACCGGAAATGATGAAGACGGGAGGCCGCTTTACGGCAAGCCGGTCGTCGTTGCAAAAGAGGTGGTGGTTACGGCAAATGGGACTGCACAGGTAAGTTTTGATCTGAAATAAAAAAAACTAAAGGAGGCATCAAAATGAAGAGATTACTATTCGTACTTGCCGCCGCTTTATATTGCATGGGTTCTGCGGCAACATCAGTATGGGCGCTCACGCCTGGTCTGCCCGTTAAGGAGATACGCTTTCTGATTGATGTGAGCAGCGTTGATAAGGCTGTAGCGGCAGGTCATGCGCAGGTAATTAATAAAACAGACCCGAAAACCAAGGGAGGCATTTGGGCCATAGGTCAGGCCAAAAAACTCGGCGTAAAGCTGAGCGGTCAGACCGTTGTTTATGATATTACTGCTGTTGAATCTACCCAGGATATTGCCGGCGTGGAGTTTCCTGTATGGGCATTTGTGCCAAGCAATAAGGTGAAGGGTGACAAGGTAGAAGGTTATAAAAATCCGCATGGACCTGTGCCTGGCCCGACCATCATCGCTAACGAAGGCGACCTGGTAAGGATTACCATGAGGAACAAGAGCAAGAATAACCATACCATCCATATACATGGCCCGACGGTCATTGCATACGACCATGACGGCACAATGAATGTGGCGCAGGTGCCGGTAAAGGTGGACCAGGAGTTCACATACGAGTTTGTGGCGTCTCCTGTAGGCACACACATCTATCACTGTCATGTCAATGCCAATGAACATATGGATATGGGGCTCTACGGCTCCATAATCATCCACAGCAAGAAGAATGAAAAGGTAGACCAGGACCTTCTGGCTATTCTGGATGAATGGGATTCAAAGTTTTCTAAGGAAGAGGGCTTTTCACCAACCACAGCAGACCAGAAGATGAGTGTGGAAGTGGGCCATCCGAGGAATATCGCAAGGATGAACCTGTTCACCATCAACGGGAACGCATGGACTGACGAATATCCCACTGTAGTCGCTGCCCAGCAGGGACAGAAGATAAGGGTCAGGTTTGTAAATTTCGGAAGCTGGCCGCACAATATCCATTTGCATGGCCATACCCTTCACTGGGTAGCATGGGACGGCAGGAATGTCTATCCATACAATAATAAGATAACGGATAACGACATGAGGAGCGATTCTGTCTCCCTCCTCCCGGGAGAGAGAAAGGACTATATCTTTGAGGCAAATCAGGATGGGAGATGGGTATGGCACTGCCATATTGTTCCCCATGCCACCAATGACGGAGTTTATCATGGAGGTCTCCTGATGGCTGTTGTCTATCTGCACCCCAAAAAGGATGGCAAGGGACCCTATGGCGGTGTCCTTGATGGGAGCGGTATAGATTTGGATGCGTATCCGCTTGGCAAGCCTGTAAAGATCGGCGATAAACCGTCCGACGCTATTTAGGGTTGAAATAACTCCCCCCAGTTCGTCACCCCCTCATTGCTGAAGAGGGGGTCGGGGGGAGATATTTTTTTCTGGGGGAAATGGAATGAAAATGAAAATAACGCTTACATTACTCTCTATGCTGTTTCTATTCACAGTTTCTGCCCATGCCACCAGTCTGCCTCTGAGGGGCATAGCCCGCGGTGA
>JACQYJ010000074.1 GCA_016208525.1 Deltaproteobacteria bacterium
AAATCAAGAAGAATCTCCTCTGTCTCCAGGAGTGCCATGTACTGCCTTATAAGGGCATTTTTTGGTTCCGTCAATATCCTTACAAAGTCTTCCTTAGTAAGGGAGTCAAGTTCAACCCTTATTGGGAACCTCCCCTGTAGCTCAGGGATGAGGTCTGACGGTTTAGATACGTGGAATGCCCCTGCTGCAATGAAAAGGATATGATCTGTCTTTACCATCCCGTATTTGGTGTTTACCGCTGAACCTTCAACTATGGGAAGGAGGTCTCTCTGCACCCCCTCCCTGGAGACATCGGGGCCTGCTCCCTTTTCCCTTCCTGCTATCTTGTCTATCTCATCAAGGAATACTATCCCCGACTGCTCAACCCTGTCTATGGCAATCTTTGTAACCTGCTCCATATCTACGAGCCTGCCAGCCTCTTCCTTGGACAGGAGATCCAATGCATCCGGCACCTTAACCATCTTCTTCTTCGTTCTCTGGGGAAACATGTTTGAAAATACATCCTTAAGGTTAGACTCTATATCCTCTATTCCCGCCCCTGCAAGGACTCCAACAACAGAACTTGTCTCCTTTACCTCTACCTCCACGAACCTCTCATCAAGTTTCCCCTCTTTCAACAGCAACCACAGCTTGTCCCTGGTTGTCTTCTGGGACTCCTCATGAGAAAGCTCTGTCGTGGTTACAGGCCCTGGCGGAAGGAGGATGTCCAGAAGCCTCTCCTCTGCAATCTCCCTTGCCTTGTCCTTCACCTTCTCGGACTCTTCCTTCTTGACCATCCCGACCCCTATGTCGGTTAGTTCCCTGATGATGGATTCCACATCCCTTCCGACGTACCCGACCTCTGTGAACTTGGATGCCTCCACCTTCATGAAGGGGGCCTGGGCAAGCCTTGCAAGTCTCCTTGCAATCTCGGTCTTGCCGACCCCTGTGGCCCCTATCATGATGATGTTCTTCGGGGCCACCTCATCCCGAAGCTCCTTCGGAATCTGCTGTCTCCGCCATCGGTTCCGTAAGGCGATGGCCACGGCCTTCTTTGCCTTTCCCTGGCCGATGATGTATTTATCAAGCTCTGCTACTATTTCTCTTGGTGTAAAGTTTGTCATAATAATTGATAAGGATGAGGGATGAGGGATGAGGGATGAGGGATGAGGGATGAACAGGAATATATTTAATTATAAACTCATCCTTCATCCTTCCACCTTCATCCTTCATCCCTTACAGTTCCTCCACAGTTATATTTGAATTCGTATATATGCAGATCTCCGATGCTATCTTCATAGCCTCTTCAACGACCCCTTTTGGTTCCATATCTGTATGTTTTACCAGCGCCCTGGCGGCAGCTTGGGCAAATGGCCCTCCTGAGCCTATGGCTGCGATTCCGTCATCAGGTTCAATGACGTCACCGGTACCGGAGATAATAAATGTATGTTCAAAATCGGCCACAATCAGCAAGGCCTCAAGCCGTCTCAGCGCCCTGTCGAGTCTCCAGTCCTTTGCAAGCTCTACTGCGGCCCTTGTGAGGTTCCCCCTGTATTGCTCAAGCTTAGCCTCAAACTTCTCGAATAAGGTGAATGCATCGGCAGTTGATCCTGCAAAACCGGCAATCACCTTGTCGCTATAAAGCCTGCGCACCTTCTTTGCGCCGTGCTTCATCACGGTATTCCCCATGGTGACCTGCCCGTCACCTGCAATTGCCACCTTCCCGTCCTTGCGGACGGCTATGATGGTTGTGCCGTGAAAGGTTATACCTTCTTTGTTATCCATTTGCGCTCCAATATTTATGAACCTCTTGCAAAAGGTTCTTTATGGTTCGACAAGCTCACCACGAACGTAAAACGTAAACCCGCTCACCCTGAGCCTGTCGAAGGGTAAAGTCATTCTACCTCTTTAGCACATACACCGCCGTTGCCTCCGTCCAGTCGGTAGGAGCAAGCTGGTTCAGTCTCTTCACAAGGTCGCTTATCATCCCTGTTGACTTCGCATTGTATACCTTGAACATTCCCTCCTGAAAACCGAGGGGTATTATATCCTCTTTCTGTTTTGTGGCAATGACCTTTATCTTCTCCTCAGCCTTATTCCCTGTAAATCCTGGAAGGAACTGTGCCTGGAGGTTGATCCCGCTCTCCGCCTGAGGAAACTCATAAGCCTTTCCGGCCTTCACGCCGTTGTCTTTATTCATTGAGTTAGGAAAGAGCAGGGTAACAGAGCCGTCGGCTGCAATCGAAAAAATATATATGTAGCAGTCGGAGCTGGCCTGATATAATACCTTTGTTTCTTCGCCTTCCTTCAAGACCGACTTTGACAGTGAAAGCTTTAGCGAAAGCCCTTCTCCTTTTTCAGAATACACAGGCTCTATAAGGGCCTTGAGCTTGACCCTGTAAAGGTTTCTCTCCTTCTCATCCCATCCCTCTTTAAGGACTTCCACCTTGTCGATCTTTCCCCTGACTGAGGCATATATCAGGTCATCGGCAAGCTGGCTATTAGAAACGACGGTATGCGATTTGATAAAAGTCCCGACTGCTGCATCTATCGCCTTGCTTTCGGCATCTCTCTTTGCCCGTTCTTTTACCTCTTTCGGGGTCTCTATATCGCCCTGATATGCCTCTCCCTCGGCCTCGATCCAGACGGGTTTTTCAGAGGCGTTGGCGGAAAAACAATAAAGCATCGCAGCAGTGATAATTATAAGTTTCTTTATCATGATTTACCTTTCTCAATAACCTTTTCTATCTCTGAAATGAATTTCTTTGCAGATTCTATCTGGGATGCGGTTTCCTCCTTCGAGACTATAAAGTAATCTCCGTAATCTGCCCGTTCCCTGTAAACCTTTGCCTTTTCTATCAACTTGCTTGTTTCCTTGTCTACAATGCCAGTCTTCACAAAGTGTTGGTTGAAGAGGGCAATCACGCCCGAATGTTTGGAGCTGTCCAGGCGCTTAGTTGCAAGCAATGCCCGCGCGGCGGTGAATATGGCATAATACGAGCGACTGACGGAGTCCTTATAATCTGCATCTGCCAAAAGTGCAATTGCTGCCTTGAGCTTTTCCTTTGCGCTTTCCAGTCGGTATGAAACCAATGCCTCTCTGTCGTTTGCATCCGTCATTACAATCTGATCCCCTCAGCTTCAATACTCGATACAAACGGCGATGACATGTGTTCATTCACGCTATACTCATGTTCGCTGAAGATAACGGGAGAGATTGAGAGGTTATACTCGATATTTAAGTCTGACGTTATATCAGCTACCTTATCCATCACATCAAGGCTTCTATCCTTAACAATTATGAGTATATCAATATCCGAAAACTCCGAATATTCTCCCCGTACTTTTGAGCCGAATATTTCGATGTCAACAAGGTTATCACTCAACTCCGTTCGTATCCGTCGTACAAACCGGTCTACAACGGACTTCTCAACTTCAGTCAGATATTTAAGGCTGCCAGCCATTTACTTGTCTCCTTGCAGCAAAATCATCTTAGTCTCATTCCTACCAGCTCTTTCGGCGCAATCAACTGAGGGGTCTGCTCGTTGTTATACTCTTTTCGTGCCACACGCTCTACCTGTGGTTTTATATACTCAAACAGGTTTCCAATCTCAACGCTGCCGTTGGTCTCAGCCTCGCCCTTCAACCCCTTCAGCATGAAGTATGTGAACAGGCCGTGCCCTTTCTCGTCATAAGTCGAGCTTATCTGTTCTCCTGATGCCGCTGAAAGCACGGCTACCTTTGGAGGGATTGCTTCTGTCTTCATATTCATGACCAGCGGTCTTGCACCTTTGGCTATTACAGATTTCCCGCCTCCTCCTGAAAAGCAGGAGTCAAGAGCGACAACTATTTCCTTTGCCTCAAGCTTTCCAAGCTGCTCATAAAGCCTCTTAAGAGAATAATCTGTCTCGTTAAAAAATGTAGGGTCTCCGTCGTAAGGGACAAGATAGGCATCCCCTGTCTTAGGGTTTGGCGCTCCATGGCCGGAATAGTAGATAAAAACGGAGCCGCCTTTCTCGACATTATTGGAAAGCCACTTTTCAAAGTATTTTGCCAAATCTACATTTGTGGCTCGTTCATTCAAAAGAGTAACAACATTCTCCTCTGGATAGCCCATCACCTTTGTGAGGTACTCTGTCACAGTTTGCGCATCGTGGACTGCGTAATCTGCCGCAGGGAGCTTCTGACGGTATTGTTCAATGCCAATTACAATGGCGTATGCGTTCTTGTTTGCCTTTGCCTTTGTTAATGGAAGCTCGTCTACGTCCGATTTGATAATGGGCGAAGATGGTGTTTTAGGGGGTACCACTTTTTCTGTGCTATACGTAATATTTGTTGATACATCCGCTAATGCCAACACCTTTTTATCATTAACAATTTGTCTCACAATATCCTGGATTGCATCTTCATAAGAGATTTCTAACTTTTCTTCGATAGGTTTGGTTCTAAAAAAACCATAAAAGGTTACTTCATATTTATTTGATTTATAGCTCGAGAGATTTATTTTATTATCCTTATCTCTATATAAAGTGCAATCTATAGTTACAGAAACATCACCTTTTTTAGTTTGAAGAGGCCAATACAGAGGCATTGGATAAATGGCTGGCCAGCTAATTTTCCAATTGAATCCTCCTTCGTCTTTAGGAAGGAGAAGAACATCCATAATGAGATACCTTTCTTTAGAATCTATATTTCCCATTGAAGTATCAAGGACGGATTTAAAAAAGTGAGTATTTTTAAGATGGCTGATAAAAACTTCTTTTATCTTTTTCCTTTCTTGATCAGATATTGCGGAAGAAAGACCTTTTATATTAATGGAGTCGATATATAGATTTACATCACTGGCTGGTTCTGTCTTTGATACCTCAAAAGGCTGAGGGAAAGAAGTAAATTTTACTGAACAACTGCTTAGAACAATTGGCATCAAAATGAACATGGCAAGCATGAAAAGTCTTTTGAAAGAATTAGATACACTTCCCAATTTCAGTCTGTTCACGGTAAACTCCTTGAATAAATGCGGTGGGCTCAGCCCACCCTACTAAACTGCACATTGTTGTGCATGATATGCAATGAGACGGTAGGGGGCGCTCGATGAAAGAGTCAATGCATGGCGCGCTAATTGAAGGTCTTCATCTCCAAAAGACAGCCACTGTTTTACCTTTAGTAAACTCTCGGCATCAGTGACACTCATAGAGTACCTTTCCTTCTTTCCAAGCCGGTCGCGCAACGGTGCCTGGAATGTGACGGTCTCGATCAAACTCCTCCGGTGTCAGGACGATGATGTCCCTGGCAAACCCTATTCCGCTTAGAGTGCGATCCATAGCAACCATCAATGCTCGACGACTTCCCTGAAAAGTACAGATTACCAGGAGATCTACATCGCTGTGCTCATCCATGCTGCCGCGGGCCTGCGAGCCAAAAAGAATTATCTTTTGAGGATGAAAAATTTCAGCAAGTCGCTCTGTCGCTTCCTGTATTTTTTTTTCGCTTATCACTGGAATAACCCCTCAACTCGCTGTGACTCTAACTAAAGTCGTTAATAAATCAAATTAAAAACCTG
>JACQYJ010000088.1 GCA_016208525.1 Deltaproteobacteria bacterium
CAGACGCTGAAAAACATGCAAAGGATTTCGGCGGGACTGTTATAAAGAACCCCTTTGATAGACCTTGATTATGGGAAACAGAGACAAATGCACAACCTGCATACCATCTGATATCCCGTTCGACTACATCAACGCCCCTGGAGCTAAGCAGCCGGAGATGCTGGTCTTGTCAATCTTTCTGAGCTTCCTGAAGGGGGAAAAGGGAATAGTCGAAACTCTATCTGAAACAGACCGCGACCTGGAACACCAGATCAAGATCGGTCAGAAACCGGCATTTGTAAAGAGACTGGAGGTTTCTGTACTGGCCAAATCCCCGAATAACAGGCCGGTCATTATAAAGGTCGGTGATGACCTCTGCGACGTATGCAACGACGTGGCGTCAGTGGTCTGGGTAAAACCCAATACTGTTCAGATAGGGATTATTAGTTAGTTCAGGCACAATTCTTTAGCAAGCAAAGCAATCCTTTTTATTTCACCTAAACTGACATGACATGGTTTGTCGCCCCCGATCATGAAAACCCATCCCCACCCTGACCCTCCCCTTGAAGGGGAGGGAACAAAAAGTTTCCTCTCCCTCAGGGAGAGGATTAAGGTGAGGGTGGGGTAAGTATTTTCACGGTAAATCCTGCAATCAGCCACGGACTAGCAAAAGCAGGCGCTTCTAAGCGAGGCACAGAGAAAAGAATCTATAATTTCAAGATGTTTAACTCAGCGTCTCAGCGTCTCAGCGGTTATTTTTTAGTTTTTACAAGTTCATCAAGATATAAAGCAGTTTATTTTAGTCAGGTTTCTTCGTCAGTGAAAGCCGCTTAGAAGCGCCTTCTTTTGGCTGTGGCTAAATGCATTTTTTAGGATGACGGGTTGCGCTTGACTTCACCCATCCTACGACACTCCACCGGCTTCCAATAAGAATGTCAAGTATTTGGCAATGTAAGTAACAACGTCCCCAAAGTATCTCCAAAGTGTCTTCGGAATAAGCAAATTAGCAAAGCCTGACCCCAATACCGCAAAGTGTCTTCGGAATAAGCAAATTAGCAAAGCCTGACCCCAATACCGCATGTGTTTTGCAGTTCTTAGGTTTTACGGTATATCCTCCACCCACAACACCGTATTCTTAAGCGTCCCATTATGCAGGCTGTTGTAAAGCTTCCTATCGGCTGTGACCATCCGGCATCCTTCAGATATTGCAAGAGCAATGTAGAGGCTGTCATATACGGTTCTTTGAGCTTTAACGGCAATATTAAAAGCCTCCGGCAAGAGCGGCTTTGATTCCCAAACCTTTATTGGCGCCGATTCGAGTAGCTTCAGGATGGTACAGGCTTTTTCTTTTGAAATCTCTTCCCTTACGAGACGCTTCCACAGGATATTGCCTGTCTCAGGAAAGAACAGGTCGGGTACATGGAGTCTAAAGGTCTGATTCAGGAGTCGTTCAGCAGCGGCATTGTGTTCTTCCGGGAGATACCATTTAATGGCTACGCTGGCATCCACAACAAACTTCTTCATCTTTCACGGTCCTCACGGATAAGCTCGGAGCTATCGGAAAAGATCCGGGTAGCAAAGCTCTTTCGTATCTGTAGGGCAGCCTCACGAGCCTCATCCATAGACATCCTTGTTGGAACAGCCTCCTCGATGATTGTCTTTACCTCACCCTGCAAAGACCGCTTGTGCCTTTTTGCCCTCTCCTTCAGGCGTTCAATAGTCTCAGCTTCCAAGCCCCTCACTAATATCTGGCTCATATTCTACCCCTTATACCCCTTTAGATATGCTATCAAAATGATAGCATATCGATATGCGGATTTCAAGAAGCCTTTTTGTAAAGCAGTGATACCCACTCCCCTTCTATTAGTTCCTTCTCAAGTGAGAGTCCTTGAAAGGCGTCCTTGACCATATCCGCCTTCTCGGTAATAATGCCGGAGAGGATGAGGCGCCCGCCTGGCAAAACCCTGTCGCTGAGCTGTTTGGAAAGTCTTACAAGCTCCTCGGCAATTATGTTTGCCACAACCAGATGGAACATCACGTATATAATGTCCACCTTTATCCCGGCCACACGCACCTGGGCCTCAACCTTGTTCAGGGCTATGTTTTCTTCAGCCGCCTTTACTGCCGATGAATCCAGGTCAATGGCTATCGTCCTCTGGACGCCAAGCCTGGCCGCTGCAATGGCAAGGATCCCTGAACCAGTCCCCACGTCAAGCATAGTCTCGATTCCGCCCTTTGATACAACATCTTCGATAAGCCTGAGACATCCCCTTGTGGTCGGATGTGTCCCCGTTCCAAAGGCCATCCCAGGGTCGATCTCTATCACTATATCTCCCTCCCTGGCCTCAAAAGGCTCCCAGGTCGGTTTAACAACTATCCTGTCTGTTATCCTCTCAGCCTTGAAGAACTCCTTCCACTTGTGGGCCCAGTCGTCATCCAATATGTCTGAGACGGAAATACCGAACTCCAGACCCACCCCCTCAAGGTAGCCCCGCAGTTCAGAGACCTTTTCCGAGACCTCCTCCGGCGGGAAATAAACCTTCAACTCCACCGTAGCGCCGCTGTCCCCTGGAAGCTCAAAGGCATCCACCTCTCCTCCACCTGTAACTACTCCTCCGGAACCCATACCTATAAGATACGTTGATACCTCGTCGGCCCTTTCAGCCGGAACCTCAGCCTTTATCTCAACCAGTTTATTTTTCATGCGCCTAAAATAACAGAGAAGCGGGTTCATGACAATCTAAAACCTATTGGAAGGGTGGTTTACTACGACCTTCTTATTCGGGGATCTGCCAGCGCATAAGACAGGTCTGCCAGCATATTCCCTATCAATGTCAGGATGGCGCCTATGACCACAATCCCCATGATGACAGGGTAGTCTCTGGACATGACGCTGGCGTAGAAGAGCTGTCCCATTCCGGGGATTGCGAATATCGTCTCGAAGATGACGCTCCCTCCTATCAGGTCAGGGACAGAGAGTCCTAAGATGGTGATTACGGGGAGGAGGGCATTTCTCAGGGCGTGCTTGTAAATAACCTTACCTTCTGAAAGCCCCTTGGCCCTCGCAGTAACTATGTAGTCCTGCCGGAGAACCTCAAGCATGCTTCCTCTCATATACCTTGAAAGCCCGGCCAGCCCGCCAAAGGCAGCAAGAAGCGCCGGCATGAGCAGGTGTTTAACCCTGTCCAGAAACTGCCCTGATATCGTCAGGGTTTCATAATCCATGGACCTGAGGCCGGATATCGGGAGCCAGCCCAGATGGACCCCAAAGAGTATCATAAGAAGGAGGGCCAGCCAGAAGGTCGGTATGGCAAATCCTATAAAGACAAAAACTGTTGTAACCTTGTCTATGAATGTGTTCTGGTGGGTTGCGGAAAGCGCCCCTAAAGGGATTGCAGCCATAACTATGAGCGCAAGAGAGAGGACGTTTATCATGACCGTGATGGGAAGCCTCTCTATTATCTTGTCCGTAACCTTACGACCGTCAGGCGAAAAGGAGTTTCCGAAATCAAGGGAGACAAATTTCTTTAGCCATGTAAGATACTGAACAGGCAACGGCTTGTCCAGACCGTAATATGCCTTTATCCTCTCCCTTGCCTCCTTAGTCACCTTCGGCGTCATCTCCATCTGAAGGCCGGCTGGTTCACCTGGAGCAAGGTGTATGACTATAAAAGAGATAAGGGTTATCCCTATCAGGAGAGGGACCATCAATATCAGACGTTTTATTAGATACCGGACCATAGTTGTTTAGTTGATCAGATGTGAAATTTACAGAAAGCCATACTTCTTCATCCTGTATCGGAGGGCATCGACGCCGATGCCCAGTTTTTTTGCCGCCTTTGTCTGATTGTACGAGGTCATACCATTCCCTTCGCTGCCCTTGTGAGTCATTTCTGCAGGAAGGGGCTCAGTGGTCAGGACGTCTCCGTCGCCAAGCAGTATGACCCTCTCGATAACATTCCTGAGCTCCCTCACATTGCCGGGCCATGCGTATTCGAGGAGCAGCTTCTCCGTTTCCGGGGATATGCTCTTTACGCATTTGCGGAACTTTTTGTTAAAATAGTTTATAAAGTGCTTTGTCAGCGGGAGAATATCGTCCCTCCTCTCCCGCAGAGGTTTGATGTATATAGGTATAACCTGGAGCCTGTAATAAAGGTCTTTTCTGAAGATGCCGTCTTCCACCCCCTTTGAAAGGTCTTTGTTTGTGGCAGATATGACCGTTAGATCCACATTTATATCCTTTGTCCCCCCGACCCTCCTGAAGCTCCTTTCCCCCAGTATCCTCAAAAGCTTTGTCTGCATCTGGAGCGGCATATCGCCTATCTCATCCAGAAATACGGTCCCTCCATCAGCCGTCTCAAAGAGACCTTTTCTAAGAGATTTTGCATCGGTGAAGGCCCCTTTCTCGTGTCCCATAAGTTCGCTCTCAAGGAGGTTTTCAGGGACTGCCGAACAGTTTATGCCCATAAAGGGCCTGTCTCTCCTGCTGCTCTCGTAATGCAGCGCCTTTGCTATCAACTCCTTCCCCGTGCCGGTTTCCCCCTGGATAAGAATTGTAGTGGCCTCGCTCTCAGATATCTTTTTAATCATGGACAGGATGCCCTGAATATGGGAACTTACCCCGATTATCTCCTCTATTCCGGCATTCCTGTTCCTTTCTTCTTTCAGGGATACAACCTCCCTCCTTAACCTGGCTGTATCCATTGCCTTATTGACTGTGAGTATCAGGTCGTCTATATGAAAAGGTTTATTTATGTAATCGTAAGCCCCCAGTTTCATGGCCTTAACCGCAACCTTAAGGTCATCCGTGGCGGTGGCCATTATTACAACGGTATCGCTGTTCAGCTCTCGTATCTTCTGAAGGAGTTCAATGCCGTTCGTATCCGGGAGTTGGATATCCAGGAGGGTAACGTCCGGGCTCTCTTCCATAACAATCCTCAGCCCTTCATCCCCGTTAGAGGCCAAAAGTACTTCATAACCCTGCTTCTTCAGGGTCTGCTCCATCAACCTCCTTGTTGCCGCTTCGTCATCTATTACAACTATCCGTTCTACATGCATCTTGCCTCCCTTGTTACATCATCGCCTGGGTTGCCGCAGCGCCGGAGGCCGGCCTCTAAATACAAAAACCCTGAAGATAAAAAGGAGCTCTTCTTCTTTTTTTCGTTTTGCGAGAGTCGCAATTTCATAGGCATTTTATTGTAATTAATTACAGAGGTCAAGAATATCTACAGTTTGTGACATTTATCGGAATTATTTGTTCTGGTTTGAGGGTCTTGCAAAACTCTAAAGCCAGGTCATTTAAAAACTATTTTTACCACAAAGCACACAAAGAACACAAAGAAAATCAAAATATAGAGGCATTTGAAGCTTTTTCTTTAACTTTGTGTCCTTCGTGCCCTTTGTGGTTAAATATATGAAGCATTTTGCAAGAGGCTCCCAAGGTTTTTCTTTTGGCATTAAAGGGTTTCCTCAGTGTGCTCTGTAGTTCGATTGCAGGATTTAGGTAACATTTTTTTGTGAGGCAATTCGGAAGGGAAATTTCCCCTTGACGGAGGAGCCTTGTTGCTGTATGTTATTACATTGTTTTTTTTCTTGCCGTCTTATTGGGGGATCGTCTAGCGGCAGGACGACGGACTCTGACTCCGTCTACCGAGGTTCGAATCCTCGTCCCCCAGCCACAATGGTCCCATCGTCTAGAGGCCTAGGACGCCGCCCTCTCACGGCGGCAACACGGGTTCGAATCCCGTTGGGACTACCAATTATTTCAGCAAGTTGCAATGATTTTAAGAGCTTCATCAATTCCACTGTGCCCCTTTTTGTGCCCCCCTTCGAGGGTACCGACTGCTTCTCTCAGATTTTCAACCTTCAGGAAGTGATTAGGTGTCAGGTCTACACACCTGACAAAAATGGAACCTAAACCGACATGACATGATTTGTCGCCCCCGATTTATGAAAACCCATCCCCACCCTAACCCTCCCCTTGAAGGGGAG
>JACQYJ010000089.1 GCA_016208525.1 Deltaproteobacteria bacterium
GGGGGTTGGGGGGAGTTGCTCTGTGGCAAACATTTTACACTATCTTGCATTAGGGAAAAACAACTGTTCCCCATTTACCTTGAACTCTGCAATTATCCCCTGTCCTTCCTTTGAGGTCAAAAACTCGGTTAATTTCTTTGCCAGATCGTGTTTCACATGCGGGTGCCTCTGAGGGTCCACTGATATGACCCCGTATGGGTTGAAAAGTGTCTTGTCTCCTTCATAAAGAAGAAGAAGGTCGCTCTTTTTTTTGTAGGCTATATAAGTCCCCCTGTCCGCCAGGGTGTACCCCTGTTTCTCAGTTGCCATGTTAATGACCTCCCCCATACCCTGTCCTGCCTCAATATACCAGCTTCCCTTTTGAGCTATACCTTCTACCTTCCATAGCTCCTTCTCCTTCTCATGGGTCCCTGATTCATCCCCGCGGGAAATGAATACGGCGTTCTTTGCCGCTATACGTGAGAATGCCTCAGCAGCAGTTTTAGCTCCTTTCACTCCGGCCGGGTCTGAAGAAGGGCCTATAATGACAAAGTCGTTATACATAACGTCTTTCCTGTTAACGCCGAAGCCGTCAGCCACAAATTTGTCTTCAAGCGCCCTTGCATGGACAAATACAACATCCACATCCCCCATCTCGCCAAGTTTCAAGGCTTTCCCTGTCCCGACTGCTATAACATCCACCTTGCAGTCGCAGCTCTTTTCAAAAGGCGGGAGGAGGACCTTGAGCAGGCCGGAGTTCTCCGTGCTTGTGGTAGTGCTCATGCGGAGGCGCTCTTCGGCCTGGGCGGAACCAATAGTCAGTATTGTCAGTAAAACAAGTATAAAAGCTAATAAAGAATTTTGACTGTTCATTTAAAATCTCCCCTAACCCCACTTTTTCAAAGAGGGGGACGTTAATTTTCCCCCTTTGGAAAAGGGGGATCAAGGGGGATTTTCATCCCCGGCCTTGGGCGGCCACAAGGGACCGCCCCTACATGTATATACTATGAGCTTTAAAATGCCAACTGGTACTGGACCCTCAAACGGCTGTCCTCCTCGCCCCTTTTTGTCTTTCCTGCCTCGTCCTTTATCTTGAAGAAGTCGGCCTGCAGCTTGTTCTTATGCCCATTGACAAAGTAGCTTACTCCGATCCCATACTCCTTCCTCAGGTCTTCCGCCTTGTCCTTGTTCGGCTCTAAGTACTCGTACCTTGCCGCAACTTCAACGGTCCTTGGCATTACAAAGTATCCTCCCTGCACATAGTATCCCTCGGCGGTCTCATCGGCAAGCCCCTGTTTTTGTGGGTCTATGACCCTGTTGAAATACTCGCCGTGAACAGAGGCCCCTCTGTATTTGGCTCCTATGAAGCCGTCATAACCTGTGACATCACTTACACCAACTTTAGTCGTGCCGGTAGCGAGGCGACCGTTCAAGTTTGTATTGGTAGATCCCGCCTGCCTGGTGCTTACGGCATAAGCTGCGGATACAAGCATTGTAAGCTTGTCCGACATCTCGTTGTCCGACTCATGATAGGCGTACTTACCGAACGGCTCAAACATCAGACGGGCGGCATATAGCATCCCGTTGTCCTGGTTTGATTTATTGCGCCCCTCTCCGTTGTATGCACCGAGATTGTATGTCAGCATGGAATCCCGGCAACTGCCGTGCAAATTCAGGCCGTTGTCTCGGTCCAGTCTGAAGTTGGCGTCCACCTGGGTGCGGTCAACAAACTGGAGCTGTGAGGCGGAAATGGACCATGATGTGGAATAAGGAACCTTGAACTGTCCTGCCTGTACCCCGAGCTCTTTTAGAGGAACATAGTCTACAAATCCGTCAAGGAGGCTCACCTTATCGTATTCGCCGGACTGGGATGCGCTTAGAAGGAACTGATATTTCAGCTTGTCCGACCCGACGTAACCCTTGAACCCGAGGCGGGTCCTCTGTGCCTGGAAGTTGCTCAAATCCTCTTTCCCTGAGATGTCGTTCGTCTGGTATGTGTAACGGAACTGGCCGTACCCGTAAATGTCAAGACGGAACTTGTTGTCTGTGCTCTTGAGATAGAGATTGTCCTTATACCCGGCCTCAACGCCTGCGATCCTGACCTCTGAGGTTTGTGGCTGGACATTTTCCTCAGCCTGAACAAAAGAACCTGTTAAAACAGTTATTAAAAAAGCTGGCACAATAAACTTGATCATCTTGCTTCTCCTGAAGTTTTTTACGCCTCCAGTTTTCTGGTCAGCTATTTGTTGTATAAAACTGCTCCCTCCGGTGGTCCGGTCGGATTATCGGATTTGCTTTCCTCTCACCACCTCACTTTCTCAGTTTTATCAATCTGAACCACCTTTGATTCATGGATAGTTATCTGGATGGACCCGTACCTGATCTCCCGGACTGCCTTCATTATCTCCTCAGCAACCCTTCTATCCTCTTCCATATTATTGTTCTTAGCGTTCTTGTCAGTTGCAGCCTTCAGCATGTATAGATTACCTTCCCTGAATCCCTTGTGTCGTATCCGCCGAACCTCGCTGCTTCTTTCGAGAACCTCTCCGACCTGATTATATCCATCAGGGCCGCAACCTCTTCTGCAAAGAAGTATTCACGCGGAACAAGGAGATCGAAGCGCTCCTCTTTTAGTGGGATGAAGCCCAATCCCAGAAGGTTTGCGGTGGCCATTATCCCTGCGCCAGCGTCAGCTTCGTTTCTGAGCACCCGTAAAGCGACATCAAGGTGTGTAGAGACCTCATTGTCATATCCGGAAACGGCGGATATGGGAATCATTGCCTTTTTAAGCAGGGAGTCCATGAGAACCCTTGTGCCCGCTCCTTTCTGGCGGTTGGCGAACCTTGTCCCTTTTTTTGCCAAGTCCTCTATCCCCTTTATCTTTTTAGGGTTCCCTTTCTTGACCATAAGCCCCTGCGTTCGATAAGCGAAGCTTATGACTGCGAGCTTATGCTCCGAAAGGCCTGAAGCTGCCTGACAGATGTTATACTCACCCGTCTCCTGATCGAGTAAGTGGGATGCCGCAATATGGACCTTCTTTTCCTTAAGCATGAGGAGCCCTTCTGTGCTTCCGGTATTGCAGAAGAAGGGAAAGAACCCCTTGTCTCCCCTTGCCACCTCGTCCAGGGCGAATTCCAGCAGCGGGTCGTTGCTCCCTGCAACCATGAGGAAACCCTTTAGTCTGTGAAGGACGGATGGATAGTTCTCCGTGCTGTTTTCAATCCAGATGTCTACCAGTTCTTTAATGAAACCCCACTTGCCGGTGACCTTGGTTGCCGGAAGGCCTTTCTCTTCGATTAGGGAATAGACCTTCTTTTCATTAATACCAAGATACTTCGCAAGTTCGCGGGTGTTCATATAGCTGCTCATGCATTGCCTCCCCTGTAGAATCTTTTTACGATACTATGCACATTATGTCAAGAAAAGAATAACTCAAAATGACTTACAATGACAAATCGTATCAGAAAATAAAAAACCTTTCTGTCAACTATGGCAGAATATACTCTGGAGTTTCCTTAATTTTTAAAGTCAGTCTCTTTTTTCTTTTGTAGAAACAGACCGTTAGGTCTGTTGGAACGTGGGAAAAAATCGCGACTTAATAACAGGGCTAAAGCCCTGTTTCTACGATAGATTTAAATACCACTTGAGAAAAACTCAGGAAACTCCAGAGAATATACTGTTTTGACTAAGAGGTTGAATTGTGATATAAAAGTCCAATTGGAAAGAGTAGTTACCAAAGACGCATAGACGGGAAAGAGATGAAGTTTATTGATTCGACAGTGTATGGGATAAGCAATTAGATGTTTTTCCGTATTATATATCTGGCAGAGTATCTCCTCCTTTACGTATTTACCAGGATCATTTATATACTCCCATTTAATTTTTCGGTAAAGATTGGAAGGGCGCTGGGAAGGCTTGTCTATAGATTGGATGAGCGTCATCGAAGGATTGCTCTGGAAAATATTGCTTCTACTCTTGGATTGAAGGGTACTGAGGCAGATAAGATAGTTTTATCTGTCTTTGAGAACCTTGGAATGGTCCTTGCGGAGTTTATCAAGATTCCAACAATTGATAAGAGCTTCTTAGATAAGAGTGTATCGGTAGAGGGTTTTGAAAACTACCTGAAGGCAAAGAGTGAGGGTAAAGGGGTCCTCATGCTTGGCGCTCATCTCGGAAACTGGGAGTTGCTGGGTGCAACCCTTCTCCTGAAAATGGGAGAAGTAGCCAGCGTGGTCTACATGAAGACAAAGAACCCTTATGTTGACAGATTCATTGACTCTATAAGAAAGTCTTACGGTATAAAGACCATACCTCATCATAATGCCATGAAACCTGTCCTGACTGCTCTCAGAAGGGGTGAGGCTGTCGGGATATTGCTTGACCAGCATGGCGGCCATAAAGAGGCAATCAAGATAGATTTCATAGGACGACCGGCAGCCACGAGCATGGGCCTTGCACTTATGGCATTAAGGACAGGGGCGCCTGTTGTTCCGATGTTTATGGTGAGGGACGGAGACGACAGGTTCAGGTTTATATATGAAAAACCGATCCATCTTGAGAAAAGCGGTGACCTGGAGAAGGACATAAAGGACGGCACTATTATCTTCAATAAGGTCATTGAGGATTATGTGAGAAGATACCCGGAGCAGTGGTTCTGGGTGCATAGAAGGTGGAAGGAATAATCAGGGGACTGTCCCTATTTAAGGCGAAAGGTTAAAGGCGAAAGGTAAAAGATTGTCGATCCTTTAACCTTTTGCCTTTGGCCTAATTAACTTGGGACAATCAATAATGATGGTCTCGTAAAAAGTCTAAAAAAGGCCAAAAACCGATTTTTGGCATTAATGATTTCGCATAGTTACAAAGGTAATTTTCTGCATTTTTGACTTTTTACGA
>JACQYJ010000093.1:0-7813 GCA_016208525.1 Deltaproteobacteria bacterium
CTTATCTTTTTTCATCCTTCATCCTTTATCCCTCATCCTTATCTTTTTTCATCCTTCATCCTTTATCCCTCATCCTTATTATATCCCTGTTATCTCGTACTGCTCCTGATGGAATGTGTTTCTGGCCTTTATGATGATCTTCTTTCCAAGCAAGGCCTCAAGCTCTTCAACACCCTGGCTTTCCTCATCATATAAAATATCTGCTATATCCGGGTTCACTGAGATCATAATCTTGTCCCCTGGAAGCTCAATATTGTCGCGCCTTACCGCCCTGAATATCCCGTAACAGACCGTGCTCTTTGACTTTATCCTTCCCCTTCCATCGCAGTACGGGCATGGCTCGCAAAGGGCCTGATTCAGGCTCTCCCTCACCCTCTTCCTGGTCATCTCAATCAGGCCGAATTCCGATATCTTCAGTATGTTCGTCCTGGCTTTGTCCTTCTTCAGGGCCTCCATCAGGGCATTGTATACCTTTTCCCTGTTTGCGGGCTTGTCCATGTCTATGAAGTCTATGATTATTATTCCGCCAAGGTTTCTAAGGCGGAGTTGGTAAGCCACCTCCTTGACAGCCTCCAGGTTGGTCTTAAGCACTGTGTCTTCGAGCTTCTTTTTCCCTGTATATCTCCCGGTGTTGACATCAATGGCAGCCAGGGCCTCGGTCTGGTCAATGATTATATACCCTCCGGACTTGAGCCAGACCCTTTTCTGTCCCACAGCTTGACAAGATAATCCATGTCAGCCTTCAGGTCATCTTCGCTCTTCCCCTCACTTACAGTCCTGACAATAAACCCGGTTCCCGGGGGCTTCATCCTGAGGAGAATCTCCTTCAGCCTCTTCCTCTCCTTATCATCCTCAATCCTCCTCGATACCCCTACATGGTCTACGGTTGGGGTAAAGACGAGGTGCCTTCCAGCCAGGGACAGATGAGATGTTATCCTGGCTCCCTTAGCGCCGAGAGGCTCCTTTGATACCTGGACAAGTACCTCCTGCCCCTCTTTTAAAAGCTCCTCAATCGGAACAGATGATGCGGATGTGGACCTGACAGGGCCAAACTCAGATTCAAGCTCTATCCCCTCGTCCCCCTCTTTCATGAATACCTCATATTCGTCCAGCTCTTCCCTTACGTCCGTGACATAGAGAAAGGCGGTCCTTTCAAGCCCGATGTCCACAAAGGCAGCTTGCATGCCTGGGAGTATCTTCACCACCTTCCCTTTGTAAATGTTGCCAAATATGCCGAGGTCGCCGCTCCTCTCCACGAAAAGCTCGGAAACCACGCCGTTCTCGAGGAGTGCAACCCTTGTCTCGTATGATGGCGCATTTATTATCAGTTCATTTGACATCTATGCTCCTGAGAAACCCTGCGCTTTCCTCAGGCAGAGCCATATTTATATACATTCCGGTTCCCATCTCAAATCCAGATGTCTGGTAAACCCTTGGCACTATGCTAAGGTACCAGTGGAAGAATTCAACATTTCCAATGACGGGCTTCATAGAACGTATTGTATAATTAAAATCAGGATTATCAAGACCGTAATATACCTTTCCGAGAGTGGTCTTCATGATCCTGGCCAGGTCATTTATTTCTTCGTCTGTTATCCCTGCAAAGGAGGGGTTGTGGCTCCTGGGGAATACCCATATATGAAAAGGGGAGAGGGCTGCATAGGGGATAAAAGCCACGAAGTGCTCCGTCTCCATTATTATCCTTGCTCCTTCCTGCAACTCATCCTTGAGGGTCTTACACATGAGGCAGTCGCCGGTGTCGTCAAAAAAACGTATGGCCTCATCCATCCTCATCCTGACCTGGATGGGTGTCACCGGCAACCCTACCAGCTGGGAGTGGGGGTGCTCGATGGAGGTTCCCGCCCTTTCCCCCTGGTTTTTAAATATTATGACGTGCTCCACCCTCGGGTCTTTATAGGCCTCCACAAACCTCTCCCTGTGCACCCTGAGGATATCCTCCACCTGGTTTAGAGGAAGGATGGCTGTGGTCATATTATGAAAGGGAGTCTCTACAATGACCTCATGGATGCCCACCCCGCTTAAACTCCTCTTGATGCCGCCATTTTCCCGCTTTCTTTCTCCATCAAGGGAAAGGGCCGAAAATTTGTTGGGCATGACCCTGATCTTCCACCCCTTTTCGTCCTTGAGGGAGAATGTCTCAGGAGGCGTCCTTTTCTCATTCCCCGGACAGAAGGGGCAACTCTCGGAAAAAGGCGGAAGGGTTAGCCTCTCGGATTTTACCCTGAAGTCCTCTGGCCTCCTGGCCCTTTCTCTGGCAATTATAACCCACTCACGTGTTATAAGGTTTAATCGTAGTTCAGACATATGGCCTCCAGGAAATGCAAATTGTAAATTGCAAAGTGTAAATTGCAAAGTTTTGGGGAGGTTTTCATTTTGCACTTTGCGTTTTGCACTTTTAACATTGCACTGCTCATAGATACGTCCTTGTCTTCACGACCCTCAGCAGCCTTGTTTCTTCATCCCCAAGTCCGAAAAGGGTCTGCATAAGCTCACCCGGTTTTATGCCTCCTTCCTTTCCGCTCTTTATAGTCATCAATATTTTATTGTCCACAGTATCAAGCCGTTCAATCAGCGGCCTTATATCATACTCCCTTCCGGTCCGTTCCTTTTTGAAGAGAAATGAACCCCTTGCCATAAAATCCCTTAAAACAACCGGCCACTGACCACTGACCACTGACCACTTTATTTCATAGTCCGACTTCGTCACGGCTGATGTGACAGCAGGTGATGAGATTGGGACATCAATGGCCGTTTCTATTCTGATCCCTTCTGGAAGTTGCAGGTTAAGTCTATCCCTTGCCTCGTTAGACGCCAGGTATCCCTCTATCTCAATGTCGGCAAACTCCTCCAGAGATTCCATTCCAAGTGATATCGGAGGAGAGAAGGTGATCTTTGGCGCAGGGTGAAAACCTGCGGAATAACGCACAGGGACGCCTGCCCTTCTGACTGCCCTTGCAAAGAGACTCGACAGTTCCAGGTGCCCAAGGAACCTGGCATCGTTCAGTTTTGAATAAGTGAGCCTTATCCGCCTTACTGCAAGGGTCGGTTTCGGTTTAAGTTGTGGTCTGTGGAATTTTCTGACCCCTGACCCCTGACCCCTGACCCCTATTCTGTTCTTTATCGTCTTAAAGTCGCACAGACCGCAGCCTGAACACTCATCATACCGGCAGTCTGGAGTAAATACTGCATCATAGCTCCTCTTCGACTCAAGCTTCAGGTATTTCTTTGAAATGCCTGAATCTATATGGTCCCAGGGCAGAGTTTCTTCCATCCCCCTTTTCCTGAGGTAAAAGAGAGGGTCTAAACCGCAATCCTCAAATGCCTTCTGCCAGAGGTCAAACCTGAATACCTCCCCCCATCCGTCGAACCTGCACCCAAGCTCAAAGGCCCTGGCTATGACCTTTGACAGCCTCCTGTCGCCTCTGGCAAAGACCCCCTCCAGCTCACTCATGGCCGGTTCGTGCCATTTGAAGGTCACCCTGTTTTTCTTCAGCTCGCGCCTTAAGAGGTCGTGCCTCCTCTTTGTCTCGTTATGGCCTATCTGCTCTTCCCACTGGAAAGGGGTATGGGGCTTAGGGACAAAACTTGCGACAGACGCGGTTACGTTCTTCCCCCCGGCCTTTCTGGCAATTTTCAGGGCCTTGCCGGAAAGTTCCGCTATGGCCATCAGATCCTCATCCGTCTCTGTCGGAAGTCCTATCATGAAGTAGAGTTTCATGGTCTCCCATCCTGCCTCAAATACCTGCCGCACCGAGTTCAGGAGGCCAGCCTCAGTTATCCCCTTGTTTATCACATCCCTGAGCCTCTCGCTTCCGGCCTCCGGGGCCATCGTGAACCCTGTCTTCCTCACCCGCTTTATCTCCGATATCAGCTCAGGGCTCATCGTGTCTACCCTCATGGAAGGCAGTGAGATGGCAATCTTTTCATCTGAATATCTGTCCATAAGATTGGCAAGCAGATCACTTATAAAGGAGTAGTCTCCAGTGGAGAGGGAAAGGAGGGTTAGGTCCTCATATCCCGTAGAACGCAACGCCTTCTCTGCAATCTCCTGCAGCATTGAAGGCGTCCTCTCCCTCGCAGGCCTGTATATCATCCCTGCCTGGCAGAACCTGCACCCCCTGGTGCATCCGCGCGTTACCTCCAGGGTCACCCTGTCGTGGACTATGGCCATGAAGGGGACTAATGGCCTGTCTGGATATGGAACGGTATTGAGGTCTGCAACTATCCTCTTTTCCACCTTTCGATAATCGTCATACTTAGGCCTTATCTCCTTCATCGTCCCGTCGTCGTTATAAGAGACGTCAAAGAAAGACGGGACATACATGCCCTTTATGTCTGTCAAGGCGCGAAGGAGGCCCAGCTTCCCGCCTTCGCATCCTCTCAACTTCCAGTTCCTGTATACTTCCACTATCTCAGGGAATGCCTCTTCCCCGTCGCCTATCAGCGCCGCATCCAGAAAATCGGCAACGGGCTCCGGGTTAAAGAGACAAGGGCCTCCTGCGATAATAAGAGGGAAGGACTCATCCCGCTCAGAAGCCCATATAGGGATACCGGCCAGCTCCATCATATTCAGCATGTTGGTGTGGGAGAGGTCGTACTGGATTGAAAAACCCAATATGTCGAACTCCCTGAGATTGAGGTTCGATTCCAGAGAGGAAAGTGGAAGAGACCTTTCTCTTAGGAGTTTCTCCATATCCAGCCAGGGGGCATATACCCGCTCTGCCGCGACCTCCGGGATGCTGTTCAATATGTGATAGAGGATATGGAGTCCCTGATGCGACATCCCGACTTCATACACATCAGGGAATGCCAGGGCGATCCTGACATCTACCTTATCCAGGTCTTTGTGTATGGAGTTGACCTCTGTCCCGAGGTAGCGGCTCGGCTTGCTGACGAGGGGCAGGAGGTCCTTGAAAGACAGGTTGTTCATGTATTATTTGTATCATAAGGAGACACCTGTGTCTATTAAATCATTACCTCTTTTACCTGTGCCTCTTCTGCATCTCTTCCTTATGAAACTTCTGATACAGGACATCCCACTCCCTGCTTCCGGCAGGGATGTTCCTGGAATATGAAGATATCTTGTTTCTGACGATCGTATCCACATCGTCCTCTACGTTCAGATAGTTGGCGATAGTTCTCTTTATCTCATCAACCACCTTGTGCTCCTCATCCTCATCATAATCTATCAGTTCATCCTTCCACAATCCGTCCGCCACAAGGTGGGCGATATGGCTTATCCTGTCTTCGCTCAGTTTCATATAGTCAGGTCCCTCTCTTTTACTAATTTATCCTTTATCTTGTTGAACATCTTCGTATACTCCAGTTTGCCGCTCTTGAAATCGGCTTCATAAGTCTCAAGGAACTTTTTGACCTCTCTATCCAGTTCCTCCTCTACCATCAAATCCCTGGTAATTATCTCTGCAATTCGATGCAGCGCCTTATCTTCCGGGGCATTTACGGTCACCATGTCCATCCCCTTCAGCTTTTTCAGTATAACCTTTGAAATCTCTTCTGTCTGTAGCTTTGTAAGCCTCATTTGTGCCTCCGGTCTGAATATTAGCCAATATGAAGACAGGTGTCAACATTAATACCCTTCATCTTTTATACCTTGACCTTCAACCCCATTTTATCTAAACTTACCGAGTCATGGAAAGGATAGATGTAAAGATAAAGAGGGTGAGGGATAGAGGCGACATAACACTCCCCAGGTATATGACCTCCCATTCGGCAGGGATGGACCTTTATGCAGACACCGAGGGAGAGATAATCCTCCAGCCGATGGAGAGGAGGCTGATCCCTACGGGGATTGCCATAGCCCTGCCCGATGGTTTTGAGGCGCAGATAAGGCCCAGGAGCGGTATTGCCATAAACCACGGGATAACCCTTTTAAACTCTCCAGGCACGATTGATGCCGATTACAGGGGGGAGGTATCCGTGATAATGATCAACCTTGGCGACAAGCCTTTTACTGTGAAGAGGGGAGACAGGATAGGCCAGATGGTGATAAACAAGATTTACCATGCTGCATGGGATAAAGTCCAGGAGCTTGAAAAGACGGAAAGGGGCGCGGGCGGGTTCGGGCATACCGGTTTGTAATCGAAAAGATTTGATGGTATAAAATGAGTATGAAACATTCATGAGTCTTCGGCTCACAAAGAACGATGAAAATCCCCCTTAATCTACCCTCCGGGCATTCATACCCGGAGGGTATAAACCCCTTTTCCAAAGGGGGACTTTAAAGGCTCCCCTCTTTAGCAAAGAGGGGTTAGGGGAGATTTGAAAGGGATTTTCAGATGAAAAATAAAAAGGGCGAGACGAGCGAGAAGGTTAGCCTGCATACTGTTGATATAGCGAGGTCTGTCTGCGGCGAACGGGATGAAAACCTGAGGCTCATCGAAGAGACTTTTGATATCAGGATTGGGGCAAGGGGGACGGACCTCACCCTCACGGGAATGCCCGGAGATGTGGAAAGGGCGAATGGGTTTATTTCCCAAGTGGAGGGGCTGCTAAGGGAGGGGTATCCTCTTTACAGGGGTGACGTGGATTATGCGCTCAGGGCCATCACAGAGGAGCCTGTAACAGACCTTAAGGAGATATTCCTCGATACCATTTATGTCTCCTCCAAGAGGAGGCTCATAACTCCCAAGGGGCAGGCGCAGAAGGCTTATATTGACGCCATTAGGAAATATGACATAGTCTTCGGGGTGGGCCCTGCCGGCACAGGAAAGACATACCTTGCCATGGCCATGGCAGTGGCGGCTTTGATGAAGAACCAGGTTGGCAGGATAATCCTTGCGAGACCTGCCGTGGAGGCCGGGGAGAGGCTGGGGTTCCTTCCAGGCGACCTTGCTGAGAAGGTCAACCCTTACCTGAGGCCGCTTTATGATGCGCTTTATGACATGGTGGACATGGAAAAGGCCTCAAAACTTATAGAGCGCGGAGTGGTGGAGGTGGCGCCTCTTGCATTCATGAGGGGAAGGACTTTGAACGAGGCGTTTGTCATCCTTGATGAGGCCCAGAATACCACAGCGGAGCAGATGAAGATGTTCCTTACGAGGCTTGGTTTCGGCTCCAAGGCGGTGATAACCGGAGACATAACCCAGGTTGATCTCCCCACAGGGAGACCTTCGGGGTTGATAGAGGTGCAGAGGATATTGAAGGGGGTAAAGGGTATCAGGTTCAGCTATTTTACGGAAAGAGACGTAGTCAGGCACCGCCTTGTGCAGGACATCGTCAGGGCTTACGACAGGGACGAACTGGAAAAGAGAGGAATAATTGAAGAAAGCAAGGCCTAATATCGCTATCGAGAACAGGCACAAAAAAATCAAGATTGAGAAAAAGAAGGTGAGTCAGTTGGCTTGCTCAGTCCTTGCTGCCGTGGGTTGCACCCCTGTGGAGCTTAGCATCCTGTTTACTGATGATGAAGAAATAAAGACACTGAACAGGGAGTACAGAAAGAAAGACAAGCCTACCGATGTCCTTTCCTTTCCCATGAGAGAGGGAGAGTTTGGGGATCTAAACCCGGACCTCCTTGGAGACGTGGTAATATCGCTTGACACTGCGTCGATGCAGGCTGGAGAAAGGGGAGAAACACTGGAGGAGGAATTAAACTTCCTTCTGATCCACGGGATCCTGCACCTCTTCGGGTTTGACCATGAAGGAACGGCCTCTGAGGCGAGGCGGATGCAAGCCAAGGAAAAGGAGCTTCTGGGGCTCCTCAAGCAATGAAGCCCAAAAACTGGTTGGAAAGCCTGAACTGCGCAATCGAGTGGATACTTTATGTGGCCAA
>JACQYJ010000093.1:7880-11954 GCA_016208525.1 Deltaproteobacteria bacterium
TTTATGTGGCCAAGACCCAGCCGCACATGCGCTACCACTTCATAACCGCTATAGCCGTCCTACTTCTCTCCCTGTTCCTTAACCTTTCCTGGATGGAGTTGAGCATCCTTTGTCTCTGTATAACCCTTGTACTCTTCGCAGAGGTGATAAATACAGCCGTAGAGGTCACCATTGACCTTATCTCCGAGGAGTTTCACCCTCTGGCAAGGATAGCAAAGGACGTCTCTGCGGGGGCGGTACTTCTCGCTGTTATCGGCTCCCTGACAATCGGGTATGTCGTCCTTTCCAGGCATATATTCCCGCCTGCCGCCGAGACGCTAAAAGAGGTGAGACATTCCAAGGCCGACCTGGCCTTGGTCTCGCTTCTCCTGGTGATAATAGCGGTTGTAATAACTAAGGCAAAGTTCGGGAAGGGCGCCCCGCTTCACGGAGGGATGCCAAGCGGACACTCTGCCATAGCCTTTTCCGTATGGACAGCCATAACCCTTATAACCATGGACCCCATGATTGTGTCTATCACCTTTGCCCTTGCGGTAATGGTGAGCCACAGCCGTATGCTGATGGGGATACACACCTTCTGGGAAGTCTTGGCAGGCGCACTTTTGGGGAGCCTTATAACATTGATAATATTTCAGGTATTCGGGTGATACCTGACGTAAGTGTAGGATAAGGATTATTTGATGCAAATTTTGTTTGTTGATGAATCGGGTACACCGCCGCCGCAAGGAAAACAAGAAGCCATGCCGTATTTTGTCCTTGGCGGCATTGTAATTCCCGAAGATATATGGACAAAACTTGCAGCAGATCTGAAACGGCTTAAGGAACATTTCAATATAGACGGTGAAATTAAATGGCGCTGTTTTGCTCCGCCTCGTGAAGGACAGAAAACGCATAGCTTAAGTCATCTGAGTGTTGTACAGAAGGAAGAATTGAGGTTAAATCTTTATGAGACAATCGTCAGATACAAATCGATACGCCTAATCTGCGTGATAACCAACGTCAAACTTGCATATCAACTCGACTACATCAAAACTGCCGATGATTTGTATTGGTATTCATATAAGCAACTGACGGAGAGGTTTCAATATTACCTACAGGATCTCGAAAGAACCGTTGGACAAAAAATCAACGGCATTATTGTTTGCGATCATCGCGCTCCAAAGGATGATAAAAGGCTCCGGGAGTTGCACCATTTGCTGTTGACTACCAGCAAGAGCAATATTTCTACTTATCAGAACCTTATTGAAGGACTATTTATTGCACCATCCCATTTGAGTGTCGGAATTCAATTTGCCGATATGGTTGCAGGCGCAGTTTTCAGGTGGATAGATGCGAACGATAAGAGATTCTTCGACAAGATTAAAGGGGCGTTCCGTCACTCATCAAAAGGTATGATAGAAGGTTATGGATTGGTCAAATTTCCAAAAGGGAAGTGGTAATAAGTTGACGCCGTGTTGAGTAAAAACCCAATCCTGCTAATATCGACGCAGTCACGGCGTAATTGCAATTACAACAGAATGATTAGTATCTGTCAAGAACTTTGTTTCAACTATTGGCGGAAGTGATGTAAGGTGGGCTGCGCCCACCGGGTAAGGAAGATAGAATGGGAGGGCAAGCGGTTCCGCAGGGACGAGGAAGGCAAATGGGCTGGGAATAAATCAGTCGCCTTCGCCGTTTAATACTCCTTGGTCCCATTGTTCCCTTGTAGACACATTCAAAAATCTGCATAAAGTCGTATAATACGCAGATTTGTAAATTCTACGGATACGTAGAAACACTGTTATGTTCATATGAATGAGATACGTCAAAAAAAATTAGCTTTATTCATTGCAGCTTTATTGGCAATAGGGGGACTCTCCTTTTCTCTCATTATGCCTGCACAAACTTTATATACATACTGGTCAGGCACACAAAATGAACTTCGTCATGAATACTTTTTGGTTATATTTTACAGTCTTCTCATATCAGATGTTTTTTGGTGCTTGGTAGCTTTATGTCTCGGTTTTGCCAAGACTCTTATATCAAAAAGAATCTTGTGGGCTGGCATTGCACCGGCACTTGTTCTAACTTCAGGCTTTGCATTAATGGGGCTTTTCACCATATCAATGATAATTATTCAAAAACTATGAACATAACACACTGCTCAACCAGACCGCGAAATATGCGGTTTAATTTTTAGAACTTATCCGTAATTAAGGTTCCCCTCTTTAACAAAGGGGGACTTGTTATTTACTGATATATTCTTAGTCAATATCTATCGCTGTGTTTACCGCATATGTTAGGTTTTGAAAGAATTTGTATTAATTTGGACGGTTCTATATAGTTGCCGTCAAGAGCAGTGTAATGGTAAAACTAACCGCACTCCTTAAAGCATCCAGTCCGCCAAGGTCGCCCACGAAAGAGCGCATATCAGGCAGGCTTATGAGCTTTACGGACTGACGGAGACGTAGATTGGGGTTGTGGATGGGAATGAAACCGAATAATATGCAAAATAAGGTAGAGACGCAAAATTTTGCGTCTCTACAATCTAAGAAAGGAGATTTATTTGGACACAGTGGACTGGTATAAACGGGTGAAGCTTTTAATCAAGGCTTTTTTCCTGAGGAGCAAAAAGGGGGAGCCTATTCCTGTGAGCGAGGAGGAGATGCACACCCTCATAGGCGTAGGCACTGAAAGCGGGATCATCAACAAGGAAGAGGGGGAGATGATCCAGGGGATCTTTGACCTGAAGGATACCCTTGTGAGAGAGGTAATGATCCCGAGGACCGAGATAGTCGGCATAGAATACGATGCTACTGTGGACGACCTTATAAAACTGATCAGGGAGGAGGGGCACAGCAGGTACCCTGTATACAGGAAATCGATAGACAACATAATAGGCGTGATCCATGTAAAAGACATCCTGACCCAATGGGACGGTAAAGGGGACAGCCCGCTGAGACAGTTTATAAGGCACCCTTTTCTGGTCCCGGAGACCAAGAATGTCGAAGAGCTGCTGAGGGAGTTTAAAAAGAAGAGGACCCATATCGCTGTGGTTGTTGACGAATACGGAGGGACATCCGGCGTTGTCACTATTGAAGACATTATCGAAGAGATAGTTGGAGAGATAAGGGACGAATATGATATGGAAGAGGTGACAATAGTCCCGTTGCCGGACAACTCCGTCCTGGTGGATGCAAGGCTGGACATAGAAGAATTGGCTTCTCACTTCGGGATGGAGATACAAAAGGAGAAGTTTGAGACAGTAGGAGGCCTCATCTCTTTCCTTGCTGGAAGGGTACCGAAAAACGGCGAAGAGGTCGCCTTTGAGAACCTCAGGTTTATAGTGGAGTCAGCAGGTGAAAAAAGGGTCCACAAGGTCAGGGTCTTAAAACAGGAGACGAAGGAAGAGGGAGAAGGTGAATAAAAAAGATGTTTTCTTTGCCGCTCTCTCAGGGGTTCTCCTTGCCCTGGCCTTCCCGTTGTTTGACATCGAACTCCTGGCCTGGATAGCTCTTGTCCCGTTACTTTTCTCCATAAAAGGGAAGAACCGGTTACAATCAATATACCTCGGCATCACTGCCGGGCTTGTCTTTCACCTCATCCTTCTTTACTGGATACCTGTGCCTATAACCATCTATGGGAAGCTGCCGCTTCCAGCAGGTATCGTTCTCCTGGGGCTTTTGGCATCGTATCTTTCTCTCTATACCGCAACATTTGCCTTCCTTGTGTCCTTTTTCAGGTCAAGGCTGGGGCTCCCCATCGTCCTTTCCGCTCCAGTTGTCTGGGTCTCCCTTGAACTGCTGACGACATACTTTCTTACCGGCTTCCCGTGGGGAGTTTTAGGATACACACAGTATCTCAACCTTCCGGTCATTCAGATAGCTGATGTTACCGGCGTATACGGGATAAGCTTTGTAATAGTTGTGGTAAATGCCGGGATATACAGGGTCATTGAAAGGTATCTGGAGGGGCGCTCTTTCCGGCACGGAAGGAGTTTCTGGGTTGCGCTCTTTGTCCTTCTGACCGCGACAGGTTATGGTTTCTGGAGGCTTGGCAGTCTTGGAATCCGCAATCCGCAATCCGCAATCCGCA
>JACQYJ010000094.1 GCA_016208525.1 Deltaproteobacteria bacterium
CGGAACCTCGCGAAGGAGGAAGTACCTGAACTGGTCTACGCCGTACCTGTCTATAATCTCATTCGGGTCAACCACGTTTCCTTTGGATTTGGACATCTTCTCCCCTTCCACTGTCCACCAGCCGTGGGCAAAGACCTTCTTTGGAAGCGGGAGCCCTGCCGCCATGAGGAACGTGGGCCAGTAAACCGCATGGAAGCGCAATATGTCCTTTCCAACCAGATGGAGATCAGCGGGCCAGGTATCGTTGAACCTCTCCATGTCTCCGGGATAACCGGCCGCCGTAATATAGTTTACAAGGGCGTCGAACCAGACATATATGACATGCCTTTCATCTCCTGGAACCGGGATCCCCCACTTGAAAGATGTCCTGCTTATAGAGAGGTCCCGAAGTCCTGATTTCACAAAGCTGACCACCTCGTTTTTTCTGTAAGAGGGCTGGACAAAGTCAGGGTTCTTCTCTATATAATCCAGCAACTGGTCCTGGTACCTGGACATCCTGAAGAAATAGCTCTCCTCTTTAACCTTATCCACAGCCCTTTTACAGTCCGGGCACTTTCCCTCAATCAACTGCGTATCTGTCCAGAATGACTCGCAGGGGATACAGTACCAGTCCTGGTATTCGCCCAGATATATGTCCCCTCTGGCCTTTATATGCTCAAAGAAATGCTTGACCGTGATCCTGTGGCGTTCCTCAGTGGTGCGGATAAAATCGTTGGTGGATATGTTGAGCCTCTTCCAGAGCTTCATAAACCCGGTGACAACCCTGTCCGCCAGCTCTATAGGCCTTTCATTGTTTACTTCAGCCGCCTTCTCGATCTTCAGGCCGTGCTCGTCGCTCCCTGTAAGAAAAAAGACATCATCACCCCGGAGCCTCCTGTACCTCGCCATCACATCGCATGCAATGGTAGTGTAGGCATGACCTATATGGGGGACGTCGTTTACATAGTAAATTGGGGTGGTGATGAAATATCTTGGGTTGTGGGTCTTGGACATATCTCTCCTCAAAATTTGTTGAACGTGAATTGTAAGTCATCTCCTAACTGGGTGCATTAGTATCCGGCCTGCCTTTCCGTCTCTTGCCGCAAAATATAATGCCTTCTAATGCCTCTTCATTTTAAGCAGCTCTGCCAGGATATCTACGGAATATCTCCACCCAAGGCTCCTTTGCGGCGTGCGGTTTACCTGCAAAGCATCCAGCACCTTCTTTGTGCATCTTACTTGAAGCATAGCTCCCTAAATTTTGTTATCAGTATCAGTCTATTCAGCATCATGTCCCCGGAATTCAGAATACCCCATTACCCCCTTTATTACCCTCTTTTAAGGGTAATAACCTCTTTACTGCGCCAGGTTGCACCGGGGCCGCGCCCAAGGCATTCAGCCTTTCCTTCTGCCTGTAGATTTCGCAGGACACGGCGGATCATGTCCCTGCTTACATGAGGACAGGCGCGCTCAAGGTCAGCTAAGGTAAATTCTCCGGGGAAGGCCCTTACAGAGGTCTCCACCAGTTCCGTTTTTGTCCCTCGCGGACTTTTAACGCTGCCAGCTCTGTCTTCAAACTCCCGATAGGCGGTCTTGAGGATAAACAGGAGATAGTTGATATAGGGCCAGGGGTCATGTTTCCCGTCATGCCAACCGTACGAGCTCTGTTCCAGCGTTTCGTAATATCGGTCCTTGTTCTCCTCGATAAGCCGTTCAAGGCTGATATAGCGCCCTACCTCATAACCAAGATGGTAACACTGCAAGAGCAAAAGCAGCCTCGATACCCTGCCGTTCCCGTCCCTGAACGGGTGAACGCACAAAAAGTCCAGATTGAAGGCTGCAAGCGCTATTAGCGGATGTACCCACTTTTCACGCAGACAATCACTCCACATCCCGACGAGTTCCCTGATGTAATCCGCTGTCCTTACCGCTTTAACGGTCTTGAAGCGTACCCGCACCCGTCCGTCAGGATATTTCTCTATGATGTCGCTGTCTTTTCCTCTGTACTTGCCAGCATCCCAGATGTCTCCCCGCATAAGACTGTGAAGATCAAGAACAGTCTTTTCCGAAAGAGGGATATCTTTACCCTTCCTATGGATTAGATCAAGTGCGTTCCGGTACCCTCGAACCTCCTCTTCATTGCGGTCATGAAGGAGTTGCTTGCCGAGAACGATTGCCTTTATACGACGCGGGTCTACAACGACCCCCTCTATCCTGTTGGACGATACAGCGCTCTCAATCAAGGCGTGCTCGCGGAGGGCCTTGAGTCTCTGCGGGGCCTGCCGGGTAAAAAGCTCCTGCCTCCCCCGCGATTCGCTAAGGTCTGCAAGATACCAGGAAGTGCTGGCCGGGATTGACTCTATCTTTTCGCTGAACTGTTTAAAGGTCATCATTTTCGCCCATCTCTATCTACGGCTTTGTTAAAGAGTTGCATCGCTCTAATATGGGAAGAGTTCCTCGATTTCGGACGGGTGTTGTTTTGTGGGTTTATTTTTCATAAGTTATCCTGAAAATCATAGCACCCATATTTTTAGTCCGATGTAGCTCTGTCCCGTGTCAAGGGTTGACCCTATGCTCTGCTCCCTTTTTATTATTATCTCTGAGACGGTGGGAAATCTATCCAATCTGGGCCATTAAGAAAGCTTTGATATTGACCTCTGTATTTCAATAATGTTAGGAAAACACGTTTTAAAAGTTCTCTTAAAACGGCCAAGTAATCATTAATAGATTGGTTTTCCAGCGCCGAGATATACAGCCCTCTATGAACAATTTTGTTTCTTACGCCCACCAGTCCCTCTATTTCTTGTTCGATCCCATCTAATGGTGCTTCATAATACCTTAGCATTGCTTGCAAGTTTTCTTTAAAGGAGTAACGATTTACTTCAGAGATTTTATCTTTAGCTGACGTAATTCTGCTGGAAATTTCATCAGCATTACTATCTTTTTCTGATAACATATTTTGTAGGGATTCGTTCAGAACAGCACTGATTTGTGGTCGGATAATTTTTTTGAAAGCCTTTTCTTTAAATATTTCATCGCGCCCTTTTTGTTTTGCATAAACATCTACAAGATGTTCAAGGGCCGTCATCGCAGCCAAAAACTGTACTTCTGCATACGTTGCATCTGTTAAAAACCACTCTAAGGCAACATCCAAGCCTGTTTTATGTTTAAGGTCGTCTGTATAATTAGAAAGCGCGAAACTTAGAATTGGTTGCAGGTTTAAGTGTGAAAAAAGCGGTTGTAATGGATTTCCACTAGACCTGGGTCCTATCAACAGTGAAGATAGCAAAACCTCGTTACAAAAAACCATTCTTCTTGTCCATGCAAGATAGCGACCATTTGCCAATGACAAGATATCGAGAATTGAACGCACCAACTTGTCACAACATTCTGTCCATTCTGTCAAGTCAAAGTTCTCTCTGGCTAGTTTTTTTATTGTTAGTACGCCCGTTACTTCATCATAATTATCTATCTTCCTGCTTCCCGCCAACTGTATGGAGCCGAAATTGGTTTTTCCAAATAGGCGATCAAAGCATTGAAAACCTAATAGGTCATATTGAAGTGCAATCTCAGCATGTTCGCTATTGGTGAATTGGTCAGAGCTATCCAATCTAAGCTTAATGCACTTTCCTTCAACGCATATCCAATCACCTGAACTATCTGATTTATTTCCAATATAAGTAAAAATGACTGAATCTGAGGCAATTAGATGTTTGTTGATGTCACATCCTCTGAGTCGTAAAACTTCAAAGTAACGCCCTCTTTTGTGGCTCAATTCGTAAAACCAAAGGATATCCTTTTGCAAACGAATAGGTTTCAATTTAATACTTATTGAACCGTTATTCGAACAGGATAGATCGAAATCTATATCGATAACGTTTTCTTGCCAAGCTAACTGTCCAGAGCAATTTTTAAGGTCTAATAGCATAGTCCCGTGAGGTGGGCTGCGCCCACCATTTCCATGCGCCAATTGTTAAAGGTGGGCGCAGCCCACCCTACAAGTAAGACCATTATGCTTATGCCGAAAGCTTCCACAAATCCTGTATCAAGAATTTCTGAAAGTCATGTATCTGTTCACGCAGCCGTTCATTGACGTGCATTTCAGGCCTTGGGTCTACATAGTAG
>JACQYJ010000090.1:0-4890 GCA_016208525.1 Deltaproteobacteria bacterium
CGTCCTGGCTTTGATGGCACATGCAAGATGGATTGCATCCCTCGGCTTCACACCCACAGATTCCATCTTCTTCGCAGCTTCCAGGATTTCATCAGACATATTAACATATTCTGAGGCAAGTTTTGACGTCATCTCAATCTCCATTCTCACATCATCGTATGGATTGAGGCTGTTTTCAAATTCAAGCATGAAAGACCATAGCAACTTGAATTTACCGTCTTTGATAGTCTTCAAAATAGCGTTGATAGCTATCGTCTCAAGCTTGATCCTCACCTGAGACTGGTCGTCAAAAGGACGGTTATAAATGTTCATGTCAAGGTAGAGTATTTTCATGGAGTCATCATGTAACTATAGTTCTGCAATCTGCATATAGTTTCCGTTTAAATGATTGCATCCCCATTTTCCCATTTCTCCGCGCTTGGCGGCCATCAACTCCCATCTCGTCCAGCGCAACTAACTTCCAATCATTACTTCAAATATTTACTGAGATCTGCTTCGCTCCAATCATTATAACACTTGTTATTATATCCAGAATATGGATATTCTTTGGTGCAGCCATTATCTGGCCCTTTCTTAAAAGTGTAAATATAAGCGGTTTTGCATGCGCCATTACTGTAAAACAACCCTCCCTCTGTCTCCACGCGAACACAGGTCCCTCTTATTATCTTGCCAGATTCTCGTTTCACATAGTCACAAACAAATTGTCTGTAATAAATTTGCCACTATGCCAAAAGCGATAATAAAATGTAAACATTTTCACCAAAGAAACTTTCTTGTTTAGCGGTCTGTTCTATTGGGGACATGGTTTATGACAAAAAACACCAGATCCCCGCTCAAAAGCTATGCGGGAATGATATTTTGGGGGAGTTTTGCAAGAGGCTCGGAGGTAAAGAAATTAAGAAATAATCAGGCTCTTCCCTTCCATCTCTTTGGGAACTGGAAGATCAAGCATCTCAAGCATTGTCGGGGCTATATCTGCCAGTATCCCTTCTCTAAGTTTAGCCCCTTTTCTCTCGTCGTCCACAAGGATGAATGGAACCGGGTTTGATGTGTGGGCGGTATGGGGGGAGTGGGTTACGTAATCAACCATCTGTTCGGCGTTTCCGTGGTCAGAGGTTATCAGCACCTTTCCGCCTCTTTTCCTCACTGCTTCAACCACGCGGCCCACGCATGTATCAACGGCCTCAACTGCCTTCTTTGCAGCTTCGATGAACCCGGTATGCCCTACCATATCGGCGTTGGCGTAATTGAGTATTATGACATCATGCCTGCCATTTTCTATATCTGAGACAAGTTCTTTTGTGACTTCGAAGGCGCTCATCTAAGGCTTAAAATCGTATGTGGGGACCTCTTTCGGAGATGGTATCAGTCTCCTGTCCTCATTCTGATTAGGCTCTTCAACTCCTCCATTAAAGAAAAAAGTAACATGAGCATACTTTTCGGTCTCAGCAATCCTCAACTGCCTTAAACCCGCCCTGCTTATGACATCCCCGAACTTATTGGCGAGCTTCACCGGCGGGAATGCCACAGGGAGGCCGAAGGTCTCATCGTACTCCGTCATGCAGACAAAACCGGACAATACTGGGACCTTCTTCCTTTCGAACCCGTCAAAGTTCTTGAAAGTAAGCGCCCTCGTTATCTCTCTTGTCCTGTCTGTCCTGAAGTTGAAGAATATGACTGCGTCTTTATCGCTTAAAACGCCGATAGGCGCCCCGTTTCTCTTTATAACAGTTGGCTTAACAAACTCATCCCCTTCACCCCTGGCGTAGGAGTTTTCAACTGCCTGAGAGGCGGAATCAGCGTCAAGCCCCTCACCGAGGACAACGGCGTTATAGGCCACAGTTGGCTTTGACTGATGAGATGGCATCTAAAAGAACCTGGTTATTAAAGAAGTCACCCTCTTCTATCGCCTTGCTTATCCTTGTGAAATCCTGATAGACGACCCTGCCTGCGCCTATGTTCAGGTGTCCAACCTCGGAGTTTCCCATCTGCCCGTTGGGCAGGCCAACAGAAAGGCCTGATGCATTCAGTGTTGTAGAAGGATATATCCTTGTCAGGTTGTCTATAACCGGCGTCCCGGCAGCAATTATGGCGTTGCCTTCACCCTTTGGGTTGATCCCCCAGCCGTCCATAATTATCAGACAAAGAGGCCCTCTCATGCCGCTTTCCTGTAACTCCGAACTCCTAACTCCGAACTCCAGACTCTCATTATGACTTGCCCATTCCCATGACGATCTCCCTGCCTTTTTCCAATTCATTTATTGCCCGCTGAAAAGGAAGTGAAAAGGTATTGCACATCCCGCAGCTCGGACAACACCCGGACCACTTGTTGAACTCCTTGCCGCATTTGGAACAAACGAACGGGATCAGCATCTTCCTCTTAAAATATAGAGCCCTCTGGAACTCTCCCACTGACTTTTCATAACGGCCCCTTCTCCTATATGCCTCCGCAAGAAGATAGTTGAGCTCAGGGAAGTCGGCCCCTGATGCCTCTACCCTCAGAAGCTGCTCCAACGCCTCTTCCACTATCTCCAGCCGAAGGCATAGCTTCCCGAAGAAGAACCTGACAGTCAGGTCATCCGGTCTCTCTGCCAGAATGTTACGGTACCCCTCCAGTATCCTGTCGGGCTGCTCTTCCTTTATCAGCATCTCCTCAAGCCTGTGAAGAAATACGATATCCCCGAAAGCGGCAAAGGCCTTTTCCCAAGTATCTGCTGCCTCCTCAAGCTTCCCTTTCTTATAATATGCATCTCCAAGCCCTATATAGGAAGGGACAAAGGTCTTGTCCTGCCTAATCATCTCCTTAAAGACCTTCTCGGCCGCATCGTAAGCGTCCTCTTCCAATAAATGGTTCCCAAGCTCATATTTAAAGCCAAGAAGTATCTTTACCTCCTGATCGCTCTTCTTCCTGTTGCTTGTCGTATACCGGATTATCTCCTTCTGTGTCTCGCAGGCATCCTCCCACCTCTTCACATTTCTATAAATATCCCGGAGATCCCTCAACGCCTCAATGTTGTTCGGGTTTATGTCTACAATATTCTCAAGGGCGCTTATGGCATCGTCCATCCTCTGCGCCTTTTTATAATCCATAGCGAGATGTAAAAGCAGGCCAGTGTGGTTCGGCTCCAGCAATCTTGCCTTGCTCAGCACCTTTATGGCATCGCCATAATTTTCTTCCTTGAAATAAACTCCTGCCAACTGGATATATGCATCAATATTCGTGGGGTCCTTTTCTATATACCTGGTTAAAAAATCCTTTGCCTTATCCCTGTCCCCTTTTCTTAACGCATCAATCCCCTGCTTGTAAAGCTCCTGGACAACCCCCCTCTTCTTCTCCCTCCTCCTTAACCTCCACTTTTCCAGGGCCCTCTGAAGGTCGTAAGCCATGTAACTGACAAACACGACAAATCCGCCTAAAAAGAAAGATATAAAGGCAAGCTGGACTGCTGGAATTGTGTATTGGCTTTCCTTGGAGAGGAAGAACGCTACCCTGGCGCTGTTGTGATAGGACAGGTAACCAAAGGCAAGGACTACTAAAATGAATACCAGAAATACGAATCTTAGCAACATGCTATCTCTTCCCTTCCGCGCCGTTCTGGCATTTTATGCATAAAGGGGCCTCAGGTTTAACGCCCAACCTTTTCTCCCCAACTGGTTCACCGCAGCTCTGGCAGGTCCCGTAAGTTCCATTTTTTAACCTGAAAAGGGCATCGTCTATCTCCACGATCTGCTTCTTTTCTGTCTCACTCAATGAAACAAGGACCATCCTGTTGTAAGCTATAGAACCTTCGTCGGCAAGATCAGTGACCCCATCTCTTCCAAACTCCTGGGCTGCCTCTAAATTGTGCTTTGAGGCGCCCAATATCTCCTCTCTCCGTTTAAGGAGGAGCTGCCTGAATCTCTCGACATCCTTTATGTCCATCATTATCTCCTTCATTTATGGTACGGCTCCCCTTTTATTATAGTAAATGCCCTGTATATCTGCTCAAGGAGGATCACTCTTACCATCTGGTGCGTAAATGTCATAGTAGAGAGGGACATGGTCAAATCTGCCCGTTCCCTTACCTTTTCCCCTAATCCCAGGCTTCCGCCGACCACAAACGATATCTCCTTTGCGCCGCTATCCATCCCCTTCTGTATAAACCCTGCCAGGCCTTCAGATGAAAGCCCTTTCCCCCTCTCATCCAGGGCTACAAGGACCGAACCAGGAGAAACCCTTTTAAGTATCCGGTCTGCCTCTTTTCCCTTTATCCTGCCCTGATCAGCCTTGGCAGTTACCACCTCATCTTCAACTTCTATAAGTTCGATCCGGGAATATCTGGCTATCCTGTCTCTGTAAGTCTCTATCCCTTCCTTGAGATATCTATCCTGGAGCTTACCGACAAAGATCGTCTTTATCTTCACCTGAAAAAACCCTCATTACCCCATCCCCACCCCAACCCTCCCCTTGAAGGGGAGGAAGTAAAATAGTTTCCTCTCCCTCAGGGATTTATGCCCCGTGGGTAGAGGACTAAGGTGAGGGTGGGGTTCATTTGTCCTTGACTGCCTTTCTCCTCCGCACCTTCTTGGCGTCGTGCCAGAGCCTTTCCAGGTCGTACAACTCCCTGATAGGTCCATAGCAAACATGGATTATCACATCGTCGTAATCCATCAATATCCATTTCCCCTCGTTGTATCCCTCAACCCCCACAGGAAGAACCTTATGCTCCTTCATCTTATCATGGATACTGTCTGCAATGGCCTGCGCCTGTCTGTCTGATGCGCCGCTGGCAATTATGAAATACTGGGTGAAGTCGGTGAGTTCGGCCACATCGAGGATAACAAGGTTTTCCGCATGTTTCTCCTCTGCCGCCTCAGCGCAGAGCCTGTATTTCTTTTTTGCGTCGAAAA
>JACQYJ010000090.1:4967-10585 GCA_016208525.1 Deltaproteobacteria bacterium
AAATTCTAAATCTTTTTTTACCGCAGAGGAGCAGAGGCACTGAGAAGAACCTTATAGATATCATTCTCTGCGTCTCCGCATCCCAGCGGTCAATCCAAGCCCTTAGTTTGCTCTGTCTTATGAGCCTCTTGCAAAAGGCCTTAACCACAGAGGACACTGAGAAAATAATGAGATGCACAGAGAAAAAGTTATTAATATTTAAGAAACATCTCAGTGTTTCTCTGCTTAAACTCTGTGAATTCTGTGGTTTGGATAGTTTTGCAATTACCTCTTATATAAGTCTTTTTTTATTATATATTCTTCAACACCTAGGGGAAGAAGGTATTTTACAGACTTGCCGGCTTTCAGCCTCTTCCTGATATCGGTTGATGATATGTCCAGAAGAGTTATCTCTAAAAAAATCAGAGAATGACCGGATGCATGCCTATAACAACCTTTTTCCGCATCATAACAGAAGTCACTTCTCACTTCAAGGGGAAGCGACTCCCCAGGCGACTTATTTTCATAACCAGGTCTTGTCACTATTATGAAGTTGCAGAGAGAAAGGAACCTCCTGTACTCCTTCCAGTTGTCTATCTCAAAAAAGGCGTCAACTCCGAGGATGAAATATATTTCAGCTTCCGGTTCTCTTTTCTTAACCTCATCAACCGTATCAACCGAGTAAGAAAACCCGCCCCTTTTCACCTCCATATCCGAAAACTCAAAGTAAGGGTTCCCCTCTATGGCGATCCTTGTCATCTCTATCCGTTCATAAGGCGTCTCCATTTCCTCCTTCCTCTTGTGAGGAGGATATGCGGATGGAACGAACAGTACCCTGTCGAGAGAAAAGGCCTCCCGCACCTCCTCCGCTGTGCGCAGGTGGCCGAAGTGTATAGGGTTCAGTGTGCCTCCGAATATCCCGATCTTCATAGATGCTGTGCATTCTTACATAACTCGTACTTTTTGACAATACTTATCAAGAATTTCCCCTACCTCGAAGAGGTTTATATTGTGACTTGACAAGTTGTATCATAAAGATTACATTATGAGACATGAAAGTCGTTATGGATTCCGATTGCCTTGTGAAGCTGACAAAAGCTGAAGCCAAAGAGCTGGTAATCGAACATCTGGAAGTATATATTCCACCCCTTGTAAAAAAAGAAACGGTGGATGAGGCAAAAGAGCGAGGTTATCAAGACGCCTTTATAATAGAGGAGAATTTATCCAATAAAGGTTTGCATGTTGGGAAACACAAAAGAAAAGCAAGTTTCGCCGTACCTGTAGCAAAAGGAGAGTATGAGGTGATATCGCTATATTTAGATGGAGGCTACGACGCTATCGCAAGCGATGACCGCAGATTCCTTAAGAAGCTTGCAGCTCTGGATATTCCGTACCTTACCCCGACTGCCTGTATTATTTACCTGTTTAAGGCGGGAAAAATCGATAAACGGAAGGCTTTGAACATATTGGATGGCCTCAGACCATTCGTAAGCGATGAAGAATATATGATATCGAGGTTTTACCTGGAGAGGAAATCATGAGAGCAAAGGCATTGAGACTACCGGACCAGATACTTGACGCAGTCAGATTCGCTGAACAAAAAGATAAGATTGATGAGCCGACGACCCTCAGGAAGTTTCTGAGGCTCGGGGCGGAGAAGTACGTGGGAGACAGTTATGCGAGGGGGGAGATAGGCTTAAGAGAAGCTGCCGATGTGTTGGATATCTCGACAAGAGAGTCCCTTGAACTCTTCTGGAACATGGGCATAGCCGGAAATGTGGGTGCGGCAGAGGCCCTAAAGGCAATATCGGTGGTGGAAAAGCAGGCGAAGAGGAAATAATAAGGTCGGGTGGGGTTATGCCGAGCCGAATTGCTAAGGGGTGATTAGAGCGGGTTGAGAGGGGAAAAGAGGGGAAATTAGATTTGGCTTTTGAAAAATGTGCAGTTGGATATCTATGGCTTCCACCTATATATCAAATTAACAAAGTCTGACCCCGCAGGTTTCTACATCAAGGAGGCGATAAAGACGATGATGAAATTCAGGCCTTCCATTCTGATACTTTCTTTTATTACTGTTTCTTCTATCTTGACAACTGCTGCATCTCCTGATGACAAGCCGACTAAAGAAAACGGCTCTTACATGGAAGATGTAATACCTCTCACAGCTGCCAACATTCGCGGCCATAAAATGCTTTACACGGAAGGTTGGTTCGTTGTCTCCTCCAGCGAAAAGGCCCTTGATTACGCAAAAGAAAAGTCCATCATATCCTCAAAAATGGCAATAAAGAGAGCTATTGAAAGGTCTTCTGAGCGCTCAAAAGAGTATGCAAAGGATGTCAAATCAGACGTCAGGGAGGGTGTCGAGACAGGGAAAGGTCTCTTAATGTCCGGCACAAAGCAGAGTGTGGATATCCTGAAAGGGACCCAGTCCCTGGCTGAGCTTGAGTATGCCTACGCAAAGGAGGGGTTCAAGAGGGGTTGGGGAAGGTTTATCCATGGGAACATTACCATCCGCCAAAGGACAGAGGAGGATTTCAGGGAGATGGCATCCCTTCCTAAAAATTACTTCGGCTCGCTCAAAAGCGACTTCAGCAACCTCTGGGAGATCACGGAATCCGTCAACGACAGGTTTGCCAGGAATATTGATACTTCCTGGGAGGCTGCCTTCAGAAAGGCAGGCAAAGAGTTCAAGGCCGAATATGAAAGGTCTGGCGAGGAGAAAAATTCTCTTACTGCCCTTGGCCCCATCCTTTACGGCTATCTTAAGGCCTTTTATCATGGTCTTGCAGCCCCTGCCTCAAAAAGCATTGTTAAAGCCGCGGTCTCAGGCGGCACACATGCGCTCTTCCTGCCGGCTGCCGCCACATCTGTTGCCGGAAGGACTGTCCAGTCGGCAGGTCTGACTATTTATTACACGACAAAGACCGGAGTAAATATAGTATCCCCAACAGTTGAGGCCGGGCTATTGACCTCCATGTCGCTGCTATCGGCAGGCTCTGTGCCGGTGACGTATGTCGCAGGGACGTCCATTGGGGCGATTAACCAGGTGACATATTCGACTGCCGGGCCTGTATATGGCGTAGGCGAAGGGGCCGTTAAAACAGCAGCCGACACCGGAAAATATGTCGGCTTCCTGCTTTATGACGGGATTAAAGAGACCACAAAGGTGGCTATAAACCAGGCCCAGTCAGGGGTCGTCCTTGGATATAACGCAGTGACAGCTATCCCTGCACATCTGCTGATGGGCGCTCTGGATGGGGCGTTATTCCTTGCATGGGAAGGGCCGAGACTCGTAATTGCAGCAGCCAGGGGAGATATTGGCGGGCAGGACAAGGAACTGAAGGCCTCGGCAGGGGAGCTTCCGGTAGGGTCTGTTGTTGACCTCAACAGGCTTAGGGAGGCCGGGGGTGTGGAGGTAACGATTATCTCCGAGGACCCAGCCGTTATAAAGGACGTATTGGAAAAATTGCCCTGCGATCTCAGGGAAGGGGGTGGCGCCTGTGAATAGTGCAGCTAAATGGTTGGCAGTCCTTGTTGCAATTAGCATTACCTCTTGCGCCACGACTGGAGACGACCCGCTTAAAAAAACTAAGAAGCTGGCGAGGGAGGGGCATCTATCCCTTTACAGGAACGGGGCATTCAACGTACCTTCAACATCCATCACCCTGATCCCTCCTGCGCCGTCCGCATACGAGTTTGCTACGGAGCTTATGGGCCACAGAGCAAAAGAGTCTTTTCTCCTCGCCCTTAAGCGTGCCTCTGAGTCAGTATACGTGGTCTCCGAAGGGACTGAGCTTACCTTTAGCATAGCTAAGGAGATCAGGGAAGGCTCAACAAGCGGCGCAGACGAGATCAGGCGGCTTTCGAGGGAAAGCGGCGCCCTCCTTATATATCGCTCTTCCGAACTGGGGAGGAACATTGTAGGGAAGTCGTGGGAGTTCTCAAAGGAGACATACGCGGATATGGAGAGGATGGGCGCCTCAATTGCGAAGGGGTCAGTGAAAAAGGGTGAATCTATTGAAAGGAAGGGTGTAGCTCAGGGGAAAGAAATGGCCGGGGCCTCCATCGAAATGGCTGGAAAGGTCTCGGAGAAAAGCCTGAAAAGGGCTGGCGCCTCTGCAACCTATGCAAAGGAGTCGTTCGTGCTCGGGTATGCGGCCCTGCCGGCCAGGACGAAGGAAAGGGCGAGTAAGGTAGGAGACAGCCTTAACGACCTCAATCTCGTAAAAATTATAAAGGAAGAGGATGAGAGGCGAAGCAGGTGGGCAGGGAAGACGGTAGACCTCTTAGGAGAAACTGTTTACGGATACAGTGGAAAGGTGTCAGAGACCTTCGGAAAGGCAGGGGAGGAGTTCAGGGAGACTTATAGGACTTCGGGGTTAAGCCTTGCAGCCCTTAAATCTCTGAGGTATGTGATACAGGCGGTCTTCTGGGATGCGACAGTTGAGCCTATGGCAAATATCACAGCCGCCTCGGTCGGTTACATAGCGGTCAATACTGTGGCCTTTCCTGTCATGGTGGTGACGAGGTCCGGGGTTGCGACAACGAATGTGGCTATCGAGGTCGCATGGAACAGCGCCGGCGCCGGATACGATATCGTGGCGCCTTCGGCCACTGCCGCAATGGCTGGGCTTTACAGCCTTGTTGACTTGAGCGGCTCCCATCTTTTTGCCGCAGCCGCCGCAACCACCGGAAACATTGTAGGTTACAGCGAGGCAGGAACCGCAAAGGTCGCAGGGCTTGTGGTGAAAGGCGGAGGGTATGCGGCCGGGAAGGGCGTTCAATATATCGGCGCGCCGCTTGCCGCCGCAGGGGTTGCAGTAGGGAGCGGGACAGTGGGCACGGCCGTTGCCGTGGGAGAAGCTGCTGCAGGAGGAACTATCCTTGTAACTGGTGAGGCCGCCTCTCTATCTACAAAAGGGGTCGGTCATGTTGTCAGCGGCGCGACGGTTGTTGCCGGAACCACTGCATCAGCAGGCGCAGGCGGCGCATACGGCATATATCAGCTCTCAAAGGCGGTTGCAGTCCCAGCAGGGTATGAGTTTGGCGGAGGGATGGTGCTCGGTTACGAGACCCTTTCACAGCTGGGAGCGCAGACGATCCTCGCCGCATCTGATGCGACATATATGGTGCTTTCCCTTGAAGGCCCAAGATGGGTGATCTATGCAGTCAAGGGGAAGACTGGTAAGGGTGAGGACCTCCAGACCGGAGCGATACTGGACATGAAAAAGATGCAGGAAGCCGGAGAGGAGATATATTATATCCCCGCGTCGGATGATGAGATGAAAAAGGTGGTCAACTCCGCTTACGAAAACCTGCCTGAGCTGAAATAGAAAAAGTGTTTATGCCCTAGTGCGAAAAGGGTCAGGTCTCCATTTCTCATTTTTTAAGAGTCCACATTTTTTACACCGGAGTATGTTATGCGTAACGGCCTATCCATTTTTTCTCCTTGATGATAAAGTCGCCTTTATCTTTAGATTTATGAAATATGGAGACCTGACCCTTTATCTCCCATTTAAGAAAAACCTCTGTGTTTCTCTGATTAATCTCTGTGAACTCTGTGGTTCAAATAGTTTTGCAATTGCCTCTCAAGGTTTTTCTTTTGGTATTAAAGGGTTCCCTCAGTGTGCTCTGTAGTT
>JACQYJ010000091.1 GCA_016208525.1 Deltaproteobacteria bacterium
TGCAGATTCTTCAAGACCCCTTCACGAATGGCGATTGACGGGACTACAATCACAAACTTTTTGAATCCGTATAACTTATTGAGTTCATAGATAGTCCGCAGATACACATAGGTCTTGCCCGTGCCGGTCTCCATCTCTACGGAGAAATTCATCCCCTGCAACCCACCCACCCCTGCCCCTCCAAGGAGGGGATTTTTATTCCCCTCTTGAGGAGGGGTCGGGGGTGTGTTTTCCCCCTTAATAAAGGGGGTTAGGGGGTTGTGTATCTCATTTCGCTCCTGAACCCTTTTTACATTCTCCCATATCTGTCCCTCGGTCAGTGTAAGTTTATTCCCGACTCCAAGTTCGGAAAGCAATGCCCCTGTTTGCGTCAATGAAAATTCAAAATCCCCTCCGCTCAAAGGCTGTCCTTCAAATATATCGGTGATGGATTTAATAGCCTCAAGCTGATATTCCTGATTGCTGTCAAAGTGGAGTTTCATAAAATTTCTCTTCCAAGCCTTTTATAAGAGGTTATATCTACTTGATTTTTCATGCTTTAACCATCAAACTCTCTTAAAACTCTCTTAAAACTCTCTTAAATAAGAGACCACTCGGAATAACCGCTATTCCGTATTTTCCCCTCCATTCTTAAAGCTGATAACAAATTGCCGATCTTATTTTTCTTCTGAGCCTCAGTTAAAATATCAGGCAATTTATCCCATAGAACCCTTTCAATATCCTTTCTATGCGACTTTCCAAACTTTTTCAGATATTCAATAATTAATTTTTTATAGTGTTCATCCTCCAGTTTTGTATGCTTAATGTAGTGCGCCTTCAACTCCCTGTCTGAAAGTGAGGCTATTACCTTAGCGGAAATAATATAGTTGGGCTTCCTCCCCTCTATCAATCCAAAGTCTTTTAAATTCTTAATTTCCTCATCTGTCAGTTTTTTCCTTTTCTGAACCTTGTCCAATGCAATAATTTGCTCCAATGAAAGATTAGGGTTTCTGGCCAAGACCCTTGCAAAATCCAAATCCAGCACCTTGCCAATTACTGTTACCTTTACCTTGCCTCCGGTTAAATCGTATTCAGGCATTGGGAAGAACCGTTCCCTCTGGTAGTTGAACATTTTCCTTATGCCGCCGCCCGCAGTATCAACCATCTTCAGATTAAACATTGCTGTCGCCAGAAACCTGTTGCGGTAGTGCTCCTCCGGCGCATCTTCTTTGACAACTTTTTCCACAGATCCTGGGATAAAGCCGCCGAGGTTGGTAAATATCAACTGGTCTTCCATTTCAACCACATTGATACGGCCTCCCTTTGTGTAGTCCTGGTGTGCTATGCAATTGTTTATTGCCTCACGGATTACAAAAGGCTCGTACTGGTCAACCTCATCAGGGAAAAGAGTGCCCTCTTTAATGTAGCGGTATTTAAGATTGCGGATTTTCGCATAAATCCTGTCAACCGCAAGCAGCAGAGGACAGCTTTCAATGTGATAGTCTTTGTCATTTCCTTTTGAATCTTTCAGCACCCAGCGTATCTTTGCTTCAGCCGGACTGATAAAGTGCTCTGATTCCGATTTTCCCAGGAGGATTATTGCCGTACGGGTAATCTCGCCTTTTATCGTTACTTTGGCTTTGTTCAGGAAGGTGCTGTCATCCCACTTATCTACATCCTTTACCTGCTCAGGGAATTTGTTTTTGTAGTTTTCCCGCGCTTTAGCAATAGCCGCCTGGTCAAGGTCATCTACAGTCGCGCTGCTCACGATAGCTGCGCTCCAGTCTTCAGTAGCTCCCTGTGCCCTGATTCGTTAGATCTCCTCCAGATTCAATGGTGATAATTCTTCTCCATCCCTCCCGTAATAATGCCCATCAAACGCAATGGGTATACCTTTGGGCGCAGCCGGTATTTGAAACATGACCACACGGCCTTCCGGCAGATGCAGTTCATAAATCTCGATAAAAGTGATGCGATTAGTGGTTTTATTGGCAATATCCCCTTTAAGGCTGTCAAGGTCTTTGCGGTTTTGACGAAACCGACTGCCGACAATTTCCCTGCCCTTGTCTTTGATGCCAAATATCAGCCACGCATGGGGTTTGCCTTTAAGATTTGCCTCATTTGACAGAGCCGAAAAATATTTGCCCAGTTTGCGGGAGTCAAAATCCTCCTTCGCCTCTTTAAATTCAAATACCTCTGTCTCAGATGGCAGCCTCCGTAGCTCGTTCAGTTTATTTTGTAGTTCTTTTTCTGTCATGTTGCCTTAAAATTTATCCCTCCGCTCAAAGGCGGCCCTTCAAATATATCCGTAACAGCCCTGATCGCCTCTATCCGGTATTCCTGATTGCTGTCAAAGTGGAGTTTCATTTAATGATTCATTCGTAAAAAGTCTTTTCTGTGGTTCGACAAGCTCACCACGAACGGAATAAAGTCAATGATTTCAACCAGACCACCGTTCGCCCTGAGCTTGTCGAAGGGTGATTTGGGACTTTTTACGAGTGCATCATTCAATATCCTCAAAAAACTGATAATAAGCATCTGCAAGGTAATCATGAAAGCCCCAACCAATGCCACTGGTATCTTCCATTATTTTTTTACACCGCTCTTTAAAAAGTTTTTCAAGATTATTCTTCTGAATAAAAACACAGGCATCTTCAAACATACCCTCCATGCTGTTATAAAATGGTTCGTCTATATCGCCAAAATCATTGGTGAATGAAACCCCGCACTCAACAAAATAGACCATTGCATCCGCAATATGCTCAGGCGAAGGGGACAATTTTTTAAAATCGCTTATTGCCTTTCTTGCCTGTGAAATGCTAAGTTTAAAACCTCTTTTCGGATAAAATGATTCGTAAATAATTGTCTTGTATTTTTTTAGGATTTTTTTCTCATCCGGATTCATGCAAAATGAATAATAATCTTTTACATCTTTATACTTCTTATACAGTTCATTGATTTGTTCAATCAGTTGCTCTTTGCTGAATTGTTGAAGATATTTTTTGATTGTCATAGGTTTATGAAAAAATTATATCGTTATAAGAGATATCCCCGCATCCCCATTACTTCTTCTTTTTCCTCCCCGTCACCTTCTTCACTTCCCTATCAAAATCGCTCTCAAACTCTCTGTCCTGAACCACCCTGAATTTTTCATATTCCTCTTCCGCCAGTTGTTTTGCCACAGAATTGCTTACCTTGCCTGCATTTTGTAGCCTGCCGGCTGTTTACCCTGTAGCCAACGGCTATAATGGCGTCAAGATTGTAGTATTCCAGTTTGCGGGAAATCTTTCTGCCACCTTCATCCTGAACTGTCAAAATTTCTTTGACAGTTGCTTCAGTGTCCAATTCTTTCTCCTTGTATATGTTTTGGAGATGATAGCTGATATTCTGTTTTGAAGCGCCAAACAAATCGGCCATTTTATTAATTGTGAGCCAGAAGGTTTCGTCTCCGAAAATTACCTCGACATGAACATCCCCTTCCGGCGAGGAATAAATGATAATATCTGAAAATTGAGATTTTGGTTTGTCGCTCATATCGTCTTAAAATCCACTTCCGCATCCCGCATTTGCAGGACTGTATTGGTCTTGAGCTGGTCGTTGCCGGTGAATAGGCTGTCAAGGGTGATGACCTTTTGCGGTTTGGTAGCGATGATTTGGTCGATCAGTTTTTCATTCATTGCATCTAAGGCAATGATGAGTTCGTTGTTATTGATGCTGTAAAAGCCTGCGCTACTGTTGCCTTTTTGAGATTGCTTCGCTCCGCTCGCAATGACATGCTGAACGGAAGAGGTAAGCTCATGCCCTGCCTTGAGCATCAGCTCATAAAGCATATTCTGCTTTTCAGCGTCGGGTTTGATGGGGTTGGTGAAGGCGTCAAGCTGCTGGACTAATTTTTCTTCGCTGTCTATTTCAGCGCTTCGCCAGATTTTGAAATTGGAGGGGGATAGTTTGAATATCTTAAAACCTAAGTCAAGACTATTGTCATTGCGAGGAGTCTGCGACGAAGCAATCTTTGTTGTTTCCAATAAATTGCCCTGAGATTGCTTCGCTTCGCTCGCAATGACTTCCTTATCTATCTTTCCAATAACCCTCCGTATCCTCTCTTTGCCTATATCCGCAATGGTCTTATAGCCTGCCTTGTAAGCCTCGCTGTTTTCATCACATTGCTCAGGCATTTGAACCAAAATGAATTTGCGATTGCCGCCGTCTTTTTTATTGAGTTCTAAAACAGCTTGGGCAGTGGTGGCAGAGCCGGTAAAAAAGTCAAGAATTATATCGTGTTGATCTCCTGCTGTACCTTGTTCCAATATTTGCTGTAAAAGTTCTTTGGGCTTCGGAAAATCAAAATATTCTTTTTCTTCAAATAAAGCTCGTAATTCTCTGGTTCCTTGCGTATTAAAGACAGTTTCAAGTATCGTTGAAAACCCAGTGAAATCACTCTCCAAGTCATTTTGGAATTTTTTTCTGCGAGGTCTTCCATCTGGCCTGGAAGGAAATATGACCTCGTTATTTTGTATTAATTCCTTCATGCGCTTTGGTTCATACCGCCATCCTGTAGACGGACATTTGTAAACTATTCCCGTTTTAGGATCTTCAAGGTCATAGTGCAAGTTTGGCCGTTGGTCAGGAGTTGCTAACCCGGTCATATCTGCGCTCATCCAATTTCCACGCAGATCATTGTCAGGATTGGAATATTTAGTTAAATCTTTTTCAGCCCCTCTTATCAAACCTTTATCGGTCTTCCTATAACATAGAAGATATTCATGGTCTACCGATGCCCCATTTTTAGAGCGACTATCCACGTTTTGTCTTCTTTTCCAGATAAAACTTGCCACAAAATTCTCTTCCCCGAATATCTCATTCATTATCAGTCTGAGGTTATGGACCTCGTTATCGTCAATATGAACGAAGATGACGCCGTCATCGCGCAGAAGGTTTTTTGCAAGAAACAGGCGTGGATATATCATGCTGAGCCAGTTGGAATGAAAGTGGCCGCTGTCCTTGCTGTTCTTGCGGAAAAGGCCCTCTTTCATCAGGAAGCCTTCTTCGTCCTTGTCGCCGATCCGTTTGAGGTAATCTTCCTTCTTTTCGCTGAATCTGTCAGGGTAGATAAAGCTGTCGCTCCCTGTGTTGTAAGGCGGGTCAATGATGATGCACTTTACCTTGTTGTAATATGCCTTTTGCAGGATTTTCAAGACTTCGAGATTTTCGCCTTCAATGAAGAGGTTTTCGGAAGTGTCAAAGTTAACGGATTCTTCCGGTGCAGGTTTCAAGGTGGCTGTAGTCGGCTGCTGCAATATCTTAAAGGCATCTGCCTTGCCTGCCCAATTCAACACATAGCGTTCATTGGCGAAGTTGATGTCATTGCCAAAAGCAGCCTTCAACTTTTCCCAGTCAATCTGATTCTCTGAAAAGAGTTCCGGAAAAAGCCCCTTCAGCCTTTGCAGCCTGTCTTGTTTTATGTCGAGCGATTTTCCGTCCATTTTTTTGAATAGTCCTTTACTATGCCGGAAATACCCCTTCGTTTGTTAGATTTGTTCCTGCAAATATTTCTTTGAGCCTTGCGGAGACTATCTTGGGAACCAGGCCGTCAACTGTGCCGCCGAGACTTGCAATCTCCTTGACTACGCTGGAACTGAGGTATGAATAGGCCTCGCCTGTCATCATGAAAACGGTTTCTATCTTATTGTTAAGGTTCCTGTTCATCAGGGCCATCTGGAATTCATACTCAAAGTCGGAAACTGCGCGGAGCCCCCTTAGAATCACCCTTGCCTTTCGTCTCTCCGCCTCTTCCACGAGAAGGCCGCTGAAGGTCTCTACGCTGACCTTCGGATGCCTGCCGAGTGACTCCTCTATCATCTCTATCCTCTCCTCTATGTTGAAGAGCGGGGCCTTCTTGGGGTTTAGAGCCACGGCTATTATCAGGCGATCGAATATGGCAAGTCCCCTCTCAATGATATCAATGTGACCGTTGGTTATAGGGTCAAAGGTTCCCGGGTATATGGCTGTCTTGGACATATTAACCTCGCAAGGATGAAGGATAAGGGCTGAAGGATGAATAGTTCAAAGATTCATCCCTCATCCTTCATAATTCATCCTTTTCTATAAAATGATAACTCCGTATCCCCGTACTTTCTTCGGTCTGCAAGGGTCAGACCGTCATATTCCGTTAAAGGCTTCTCCCGTAAGGAGTGTTCGGCTATCACAACTGCGCCGTCCTCAAGGATGTCTCTGCTTACGATCTCCTCCATGGTCTTCTCAATAAGGCCTTTCCCATAGGGTGGATCAAGGAATAGCAGGTTGAACCTGGTATTCCTTTTAGACAGAATTTTAATGCCAGATTCGACAGTTGCCTGGATTATCTCCGACCTCTCAGCAAAACCGCAGGTATCTATGTTCTCCTTAAGTATATTAATGCTCCCACGGTTCTCATCTACGAATACAGCCTTATCTGCGCCCCTGCTTAAGGCCTCTATCCCCAGATTTCCAGTCCCTGAAAAAAGGTCCAGTACCTTCATGTTTTCAAGTGGGCCGAAATTGGATGCTATTATATTAAAGAGCGATCCCTTAACTTTGTCGGCTGTCGGCCTTATCTTGTCGCCCCTGAAGGATACAAGCCTCCTCCCCCTGGCAGTGCCGCTTATAACTCTCATCTCCTGCTGATCCTGAAAATCTGTTTGAGAGAGGTTAGAATAAAGCTCCCCTTTTGTCAAGCAGGTGAGAGTTGAATGGGATATATAAACCATTAAACCTAAATTCTGCAATTGGCCGCAGATGCACGCAGATAAACGCAGATAAAACCAATAGTTATTGTTTGTAATGATTTTACCCAAAAGGTGAGTATTCGTTTTTGTTTAAGTCTTTGAAATATCAGTGCAAATCCGTGCAAATCCGTGTAAATCTGTGGCTAAATGCTTTTTTTAGGTTAAAATGTACAAATCATTTCTTTGTGGTATGATTAACCCATGCCTGAAGCCAAGAAGAACAAACTTGCCATTCCAAGACAACCTATGCCTGAAAGGGCTCCATTGGAGAGGGTTATAGACTTCATGGAGGTGCCATTGGGTTATGCTGATGATGCGGCAGTGGTTGAGGCTGAAAGATGCCTCAATTGCAAGGACCCGCAGTGTGTAAAGGGATGCCCTGTAGGGATAAATATCCCAGGTTTCATTAAGCTGATTCTGGAAGGCAGACCTGGCGAGGCGGCAAAGAAAATAAAGGAGACCAGTTCCCTTCCTGCAGTATGCGGCAGGGTATGTCCCCAGGAAGACCAGTGCGAAAAACTATGCATAGTCGGAAAGAAGAACAAACCCGTTGCCATTGGTAATCTCGAAAGGTATGCAGCAGACCGGGAGATGGACCATGGAGTCGAAATCCCTGGACCCAAACCCCCTACCGGCAGGCGTGTGGCAGTAGTGGGTGCGGGCCCCGCAGGCCTCACATGCGCCGGAGAACTATCCAGGATGGGGCACAGTGTTACCATATTTGAGGCCTTACACAAGGCTGGAGGGGTGCTTGTTTACGGGATTCCTGAATACAGGCTTCCTAAAAAGATTGTAGAGAAAGAGATTGACTACCTGAAGGGGCTTGGGGTCAGGATAGTCCTTGACGCCCTTATAGGAAGGACTTATACGATAGACGATCTTTTAAAGGAATTTGACGCCGTATTCGTCGGCACAGGCGCCGGGCATCCGACATTCCTGAATATTCCCGGTGAGAACCTGAACGGGATTTATTCCGCCAATGAGTATCTCACGAGGATCAACCTCATGAAGGCGAATCTCTTTCCTCAGTCACATACGCCTGTCACAAGGGGGAAGAATATAGCTGTAATCGGCGGAGGGAACGTGGCCATGGATGCCGCAAGGACAGCCCTCAGGATGAAGGCCGACACGGTTACCCTTATTTACAGGAGGGGGAGGGAAGAACTCCCTGCAAGGATTGAAGAGGTGACAAGGGCCGAGGAGGAAGGGGTCAGATTTCAGCTCCTTACCTTGCCCCTCCGGTTTATCGGGAACAGTGAAGGGTGGGTGGAGAAGGTAGAATGTGACAGGATGGAGCTTGGCGAGCCTGACGCAACAGGGAGGAGAAGGCCTCTCCCTGTTGCAGGATCTGAGTTTGCTATTGACACAGACCTGGTAATAGTAGCCATAGGGACTGATGCCAATAATCTTCTGACAAACGTTACACCCGGGCTTGAGGTAAACAAAAGAGGTTATATAGTTGTTGATGAGGCAACTGGAAAGACAACGAAGGAAGGAGTATACGCCGGCGGTGACAACACAACAGGGGCGGCCACGGTAATCCTTGCCATGGGAGCAGGGAAAAGGGCGGCTAAGGCGATAGATGAATACCTCCTAAATCCTGCAATAGAAGTGGAAGTATCAAAACTTAAGACAAGGGTTGAGAGACTGGAAGCAACCCGGCATTAGCGCCTGTCACACCAGCCTTTCCAGGGTCTCTCTGACCTCTTTATAGATTCCTTCAAGGGTCTCGTCCTTCAGGAAGATGATAAGCTGGCTGCCGGGGGTGAACTTGATCCTGTCCTTTTTCTCCTTTATCAGCTCTATAACCTTTTCAGGCCTTACAGGAGTACGCGGATCGAAGGTTATAGAAACGCGCCCCCTGGCGGCATCTATTGACGTGACCAAGGCCTTTCTGATGACCCTCTTTATCTCCATCAAAGTGAGAAGGTTTTCAACAAGCTGAGGAAGTGGCCCGTAGCGGTCCCTTAGCTCGTCGGCTATCTCCGCCACATCTCCGTCTTCCCTGACAGAGGCAAGTCTCTTGTAAATGACAAGCCTTTCATTTACGTCATCCATATAGTCATCAGGTATATATGCAGCAACGCAGAGGTTTATATTCGGTTCCACATCCGGTATGTTCTCCTCACCCTTCAGCTCCGCCACCGCCTCTTCAAGGAGCTGCGTATACAGGTCAAACCCTACCGCCTCGATCTGACCGGACTGCTCTCCCCCAAGGAGGTTCCCTGCTCCCCTTATCTCCAGGTCGTGGGCAGCTATCTTGAAACCTGAGCCAAGTTCAGTAAGCTCCTGAATAATCTCAAGCCTCTTCCTGGCATCCACTGTTATGGTTTCTTCGGCAGGGACAAGGAGGTATGCATACGCCCTGTGCTTTGACCTTCCCACACGCCCCCTGAGCTGATAGAGCTGGGAGAGACCGAAGGTGTCGGCCCTGTTTATGATGATGGTGTTGGCAGCAGGGATGTCCAGGCCTGACTCTATTATGGTGGTGCAGAGGAGGATGTTTTTTTCGCCGTTCATAAATGAGAGCATGACCTTCTCCAGTTCATGCTCATCCATCTGGCCGTGGCCCACTACTATCCTGGCCTCTGGGATCAAGGCATGCAGGTGATCTGCCATGGTCCCGATGCTCTCAACCCTGTTGTGGACGAAGAAGACCTGCCCTCCTCGCCGAAGCTCCCTCTCTACCGCCTCTTTTATGATATCATCGCTGAACTTGGACACAAATGTCTTTATTGCGAGCCTGTCCTCAGGAGGGGTGTTTATCACGGAGAGGTCGCGGATCCCCATCAGCGACATGTGAAGGGTGCGGGGGATTGGCGTTGCCGTAAGGGTTAAGACATCCACCTGCTTCATCAGCTTCTTCAGCTTCTCCTTGTGGCTGACCCCGAACCTCTGCTCCTCGTCCACAACTATCAACCCTAAATCCTTAAATACTATCTCTTTCTGTAAAAGCTTGTGGGTGCCTATTACTATATCTATCCCGCCTTCCCGAAGCTTTTTTACGATCTCCTTCTGCTCCTTTGGAGACTTGAACCTGGACAGCATCTCTATCTTCACCGGGAAAGAGGACATCCTCCCATGAAAGGTCTGGAGGTGCTGGGATGCAAGGACAGTGGTCGGGACGAGGACGGCAACCTGCTTTCCGTCCAGCACCGCCTTGAATGCAGCCCTGATGGCCACCTCGGTCTTCCCGTACCCCACATCTCCGCATACAAGCCTGTCCATGGGTTTAGGTTCGGTCATGTCGCATAAAACGTCTTTGATCGCCTCCATCTGGTCCGGGGTCTCCTCGTACTCAAAGGCCGCCTCAAATTCATCGAAGTAATGGTCAGGAGGCGAGTAGGCGAAACCCTCCATCACCTTTCTTGCGGCATATATATCCAGGAGCTCCGCTGCCATCTCCTTTATCTTTTCCTTGACCCTTTTCTTTAGCTTGTCCCAGGAGGTCCCGCCCAGCTTGTCAAGTGTCGGCCCCTCTCCACCAGTGTACTTCTGAACCTGGTCCATCCGGTATACGGGCAGATACAACTTATCCTTCCCTGCATATTCTATGAGGAGGAAGTCTCCGTCCACCCCTCCGATATTCAGTTTCTGAAGTCCCCGGTGTATCCCTATCCCATGGTCTATATGCACTATGGGGTCGTTTACCTTGAGGTCCGAGAGGGATGTTATAAAGGCGGAGGTCTTGGCCTTTACCTGCCTGAGCCTAACCCTCCGGCCAAATATCTCCTCTTCCGTGACGATGACAAGCCTCTCTGATGGAACCCTGAAGCCGTGGTTCAGCATGCCTGTCGCGGTAAAAAGCCCGGGGGTGTCTTGAAGGGAGAAGATGTCGTAGCTCCAGACCCTCCTGGCTCCCATATCCTTTCCCTTCAGAAGCTCCTCGACCCTCTCTGTCTGCCCGGGTGTGTGGGATGCTATGACCACTCTCATCCCCTCCCTGAGCCACCCCCTGCTTAGTTCCACGAATCTGTCGAAGGCCCCGTCCTTCTTTGTAAGGCCAAGCCTTATGTCTTCGTTGCCTTTTACATCGAAATGCAGGGGTGTCTCTCCAACCGCCCCTACGGCAAGCCTCGACATATCTACATTTGGATATCCATTAAGGATAGAGAGCAGCTCATCGGCGCGAAGGGGCGATCCTTGTAATCCTCCGTCTTCTTCTTCCAGACCTGCCCTTCTCTCCTCTGTCTCCTTTTCGATCCTCTTCAGTTCATCCTCAATGCCGGCAGGCTCCAGAAGGAAGACAGGGGCCGATTTCGGCAGGTAATTGAAGAGGGTGACCCCACTGTGTATCAGCCCTTCGACAAGCTCAGGGCGAACGTTATTTTCCCGTTCATGCTGAGCCTGTCGAAGCATGGGAGAACTCCCGACTGGAAGGATGATGACGGAGTTCAGGTTCTTTACAGACCTCTGGGATGCAGGCTCAAACTCCCTTATAGACTCTACCAAATCCCCCACGAACTCAACCCTGACAGGGTTTTCTGTGGAAGGGGGGAATATGTCTATGATCCCGCCCCTTCTGCTCCACTCACCGACTTCATGCACCATGCCGACCCGCGAATACCCTCCATTTGAAAGCTTCTCTACAAGGGATTCCAGCTCCGTCTCTTCACCCGCCTCCAGGTAGTCCATGGAGCTGTTCAGAAAATCCCTGGGGGGCGCCTTCTGTATAAGGGCAGATACAGGCGCCACAATTATTGGAGATCCTGTCATGAGGGCATATATGGCGGAAACCCGATCTCCCATGGTTTCCAGTGACGGGGAAACCCTGTCAAAGGGGAGGGTCTCCCATGATGGGAATAGATGGACAGAACCTGGCAAAAAGAAGGAGATGTCTTCTGCAACCCTTTCCGCCTCTTCAGGCAGAGGCGTTAGAATGAGAAATGGGCCGTCCGTATCTCTTTTAAGGTTTGCTATAAGGGATGCAGGGAACGAGCCGGCAGCGCCTGTTATCGCAGTTTTTTTTACACCTTTATTTATTGATTCAAGAAGGGATTTGTAAAATGGGTTTTTTTTAGATGTGATATCCGCCATATGCTCCTAATAAATCTCGTACCTGTTGGTTATCGGCATTCTCCAGTCCTTTCCAAGGGCCCTCGGCGTAATCTTTATCCCGGGAGCAGCCTGTCTCCTCTTGTATTCAGAGGAGTCTACCATGCGGATCACCTTTCTGACCGTCTCAACCTGGAAACCAAGGGAGACCAACTCTTCGATCCCTTTGTTCTCCTCTATATATCCCTTTAGTATGGAGTCCAATACGTCATAAGGCGGGAGGGTGTCCTGGTCTGTCTGGTTCGGTTTCAGTTCAGCGGTAGGCGCCTTTGTCAGAACCGTTTCAGGGATTATCTCCCTCCCCTTGATGGAGTTTATGTACCGGCAAAGCTCATAGACCATGGTTTTTGGAACATCCTTTATGACAGCAAACCCTCCTGCCATGTCCCCATACAGGGTGGCATAACCGACGCTCATCTCGCTCTTGTTCCCTGTGGTCAGCACAAGCCAGCCGAACTTGTTGGAAAGGGCCATTATGATGTTTCCCCTTGTCCTTGCCTGAAGGTTTTCCTCAGTGGTGTCCGGGTTGACCCCGCTGAACACCTCCTTCAGGTCGTTAAGGTAGGATTCAAAAGTCTCCTGGATATGGATGGTAAGGAGTTTAATCCCAAGGTTTCGGGCGACCCTTTCCGCATCCTCCCTGCTTTCCCTTGAGGTGTAATATGAAGGTAGGAAGGCAGTGGTGACGTTCTCCTTTCCAATGGCGTCAACAGCAATGGCTGCTACCAGCGCCGAATCCACCCCGCCGCTCAGGGCAATACTGACCCCTGAGCCCTCAGATATATCTACCGTTATCAACGCCTCTTCAAAGGAGATTCCCCTTGCTATAATCCTTCCCTGGTTATCGAAGACCATGCTGTGCCCGTCGAATACCAGCTCATCCTGACCGCCGACTGCATTGATATATGCTATTGCCGCAGAATTATCAGCGGCCCTCGATGATACCATCTCCTCCCTTACCTTCCACTTTTTATAATAGAAGGGAGAGGCGTTTATATTTATTATTACCTCCGCCCCAGCCATGGCCTCGATCATGACAGGCCCTTCAGGGTACCATATATCCTCACAGATGCTTATCCCGATATCTATACCCTTTAATGTCACGATAAGTGGTTCTTTCCCTTTCTTAAAGTACCTCTCCTCGTCGAATACGGAGTAGTTCGGCAGGTACATCTTCCTGTAAACAGCGGAGAGCGCACCATCGTGAAGGATTGCGGCAGCGTTGTATATCTCTTTTTCACCATCTACAAACCCGACAACGGCAGTTAATCCACTGGTTTCTTTCTGAATGACCCTGAGCGCCTCCAGATTATCCATGATGAAGCCGGGCTTTAAAAGGAGGTCTTCCGGCGGATACCCTGTCACCGCCATCTCAGGGAAGGCAACTATGTCAGCCCCCTGCTTCCATGCCTTCTGTATATATTCGATGATCTTTTTTGTATTTCCAGCCAGGTCGCCGACTGTGGGGTTTATCTGGGCAAGGGATACTCTGAGCTTCTCCATGCAATAAAATTAGCAAAAAAGGTGGGTCATGTAAAGGGTAAATACCGTTTACAAGGGGACGCCGGCCTGGTAGAAGCGCTGTCTGGGCCCAGTTGACTCATAATCCCCTTTACCTTAGCGCACTTATCGTGTAAACTGAATCCTTCGCTATGGCTGACAAGATCATTATAAAGGGCGCGCGGGAGCACAATCTAAAGGACATCGACGTGGAGATACCGAGGGATAAACTCGTTGTTATAACGGGTCTTTCCGGTTCAGGAAAGTCCTCCCTTGCCTTTGACACCATATACGCCGAGGGTCAGAGGAGGTATGTGGAGTCTCTCTCAGCTTACGCCCGCCAGTTTCTTGAACAGATGGAGAAGCCTGATGTGGATTCCATTGAGGGACTGTCTCCGGCCATATCCATAGAGCAGAAGACCACATCAAAGAACCCCCGCTCCACAGTTGGAACCGTTACTGAGATATACGACTACCTGAGGCTTCTCTTTGCCAGGGTAGGGAAGCCTTTCTGCTACCAGTGCGGGAAGGAGATATCTTCCCAGCCCATTTCCCAGATGGTGGACCAACTCCTGGCGCTCCCTGAAGGGAGCAGGGTGAACCTCTACGCCCCGGTAGTGAGAAGCAGAAAGGGGGAGTACAAGAAAGAGCTTTACCAGTTCAGGAAGGACGGGTTCCTGAGGGCCAGGATAGATAAGAAGGTCACAGACCTTTCCGAGGATATAACCCTGGACAAAAACAAGAAGCACGACATAGATGTCATGGTGGACAGGGTTGTGATAAAGGAGGGTGTCGCAGGAAGGGTTGCGGAGGCCTTCGAGACAGCGCTCAAGCTCGCTGACGGGATTGCCAGGGCAGAGGTTGTTGGCGACAGGGAGATCCTTTTCAGCGACAAGTTCGCATGTATAGAGTGCGGAATAAGCTACCCGGAGATCACTCCCCGGCTCTTTTCATTCAATAACCCTAACGGGGCTTGCCCTGCATGCGACTACAAACCTTTCCGGCAGCTCCCAAAGAAACATCAGGATGTAATACTTTACGGCTCCGGGGAGGAGGAGATCAAGTTTTATATAGAAGAGGAGGGACGGAAGTTCTCTTACAAGAAGCCGTTTGAAGGTGTAATCCCTGAACTCCAGAGGAGGTATCTCGAGACGGATTCAGAGTACGTTCGAGGGGAGATCGAGAGGTTCATGGGAAGCAGTCCATGTCCGACGTGCCATGGTAAACGGCTGAGAAGGGAGTCATTATTTATCAGGGTTGAGGGAAAGGATATCTCTGATGTTGTCTCGTTATCCGTATCAGGCGCCCTTGATTTCTTTAAGGCGCTGAAGCTCTGTGAAAGAGACAGGATTATTGCTGAGAGGATCATAAAGGAGATAAGGGAGAGGCTCGGGTTTCTCATCCATGTGGGGCTGGACTACCTGACCCTGGACAGGGCCGCAGGGACGTTGTCCGGCGGAGAGGGGCAGAGGATAAGGCTTGCGACCCAGATAGGGTCATCCCTTGTCGGTGTCCTTTACATCCTTGACGAACCCTCCATAGGTCTTCACCAGAGGGACAACAAGAGGCTCCTCGACTCTCTGATGAGGCTCAGGGACATTGGGAACACTGTCCTTGTGGTGGAGCACGACGAGGAGACGATCCTTGAGGCGGACTATGTGCTGGACATGGGACCTGGAGCGGGTGTGAACGGCGGGAGGATCGTGGCCCAGGGGACACCTTTGGAGATAATGAATAATGATGACTCCCTTACAGGGAGGTTCCTCTCAAGAAAAGAGATGATACATCTACCAGAGAAAAGGAGGGCCCCGAAGAAAAAGGCGATAAGGATTTTAGGCGCCAAAGGAAACAACCTCAAATCTGTGGATGTATCCATACCGATAGGACTCTTCACATGCGTTACAGGGGTCTCAGGGTCAGGGAAGAGCACCCTTGTGGTGGACACACTTTACAGGGCCCTCTCCCAGAGGTTTTACGGAAGCAGGGAGAGGGCGGGTGAATACGAAAGGATTGAGGGGCTTGAGTATATAGATAAGGTGATAGATATAGACCAGGCGCCAATAGGAAGGACCCCAAGGTCCAACCCTGCGACCTATTCAGGCCTCTTTACCCATATAAGGGACCTGTTCGCTGCCCTCCCTGAGTCCAGGGTGAGGGGATACAAGGCAGGGAGGTACTCTTTTAATGTAAAGGGGGGAAGGTGTGAGGCGTGCGCAGGAGACGGGATCGTAAAGATAGAGATGCATTTCCTCCCGGATATATACGTGACATGCGAGGTATGCAGAGGGAAGAGGTATAACAGGGAGACCATGGAGGTGAGATACAAGGGTAAGAATATAGCTGAGATACTTGACATGACTGTGGATCAGGCCCTTCCCATGCTTGAAAACATCCCTCCTATAAAGACCAAGCTCAAGACCTTGCAGGAGGTAGGGCTTGGATATATAAAACTCGGCCAGTCTGCAACTACGCTGTCCGGCGGAGAGGCCCAGCGGGTAAAACTTGCCAAGGAGCTTTCAAAGAGAGGGACAGGAAAGACCCTTTACATCCTGGACGAGCCTACCACAGGTCTCCACTTCGCGGACATAAAGAAGCTCCTGGAGGTCTTGCATGCCCTTTGCGATGCAGGAAACACCATCCTCGTCATAGAGCACAACCTGGATGTCATAAAGACATCCGACCACATAATTGACCTGGGGCCTGAGGGAGGCGCAAATGGCGGCATGATTGTTGCGTCAGGAACTCCTGAGAAAGTGGCTGTGACAAAGGGCTCTTATACAGGAGAGTATCTAAAGAAAGTCCTATATTAATATATACAAAGGAGCCTCTTGCAAAATGCTTCATAATATTTAACCACAAAGGGCACGAAGGACACAAAGTTAAAGAAAAGGCTTCAAATACCTCTATATTTTGATTTTTCTTCGTGTTCTTTGTGTGCTTTGTGGTAAAAATAGTTTTTAAATGACCCGGCTTAAGAGTTTTACAAGACCCTCAAAGGGGTTGCTTTTGACTGAGAGATTGATTATAGTTGGTTCGATTCCGTATCATAAGCTGCATCAGGAGGTGGAGATATGAATAAATTATTGCCAGTCTTTGTTGTCTCCCTTACGGTCTTAATCCCGAATATCATCAATGCAGACCAGTCCGAGACTGAATCAGACCGGAAGATAGAGGTTGCAGATTCTGCACAGATTATAGATACAGCAGATACGGCACAGACACTTGATGATTCGCAGATAGTTGTTATCGTTAACCCGACCCCCGAACAAGTTTTGTCCTTAGATAAACAGATTTTGTCACCCGAGACCTTAGATGAAGGGATGCAGGAAGAGACCTCATCGCCTGAAGAAGTCGAGGAAACAGAAGTACCTGTTTTAACCACCTTTGACATACCCATGACAACGAATGAAAAGGTCGAGATATATATTCACTATTTCACCAACAGGATCAGAGATAAATTCTCTACATGGCTTGGCCGCTCTGAGATGTACCTTCCTATGATGAAAAAGACCTTCAGAGAGAAGGGGCTTCCTGAGGACCTTACATATCTTGTACTTATTGAGAGCGGTTTCAACAACAGGGCTTACTCGAGGGCCAAGGCTACCGGCCAGTGGCAGTTCATGAAGGGCACAGGAAAGAGATATGGCCTCAGGATTGACAGATGGATAGACGAAAGGCGAGACCCTGAAAAGGCTACGGAGGCTGCTGCAGAATACCTTGGCGATCTTTACGGCCTGTTTAACGATTGGCACCTGGCGGCAGCCGGATACAATGCGGGGGCGGGAAAGATAGGCAGGGCCATAAAGAAATATAAGACAGATGATTTTTGGCAGCTTTCCCAGCCTAAATATAAATATCTGAGAAGGGAAACCAAGGACTATGTCCCTAAGCTGATAGCCGCAGCCATGATAGCCAAGGAACCTGCAAAATACGGGTTTGATGATATAGAGTACCATCCATCCCTTGCATATGAAAAGGTAACAATAAACAGGATGACGGACTTGAGAGATATCTCAAGCGCCGCAGAGTGCAGCCTTGAAGATGTCCAGACACTTAATCCAGCGCTAAAGACAAAATTCACACCGCCCAACTATCCGGACTATGAACTAAATGTCCCGATGGGGAAGAAGGAGATACTGGAAGACAGGCTCGCCTCCATCAACGGCGTTTCTGAAAAGGCAGCGCTTAGAGAGGTCGGACCGGAAAAGAACAGCGTGTCCAGAAAGAAATCATCTCGCGCCAAACGTGCGCAGGCGCAAACTGTCTCAATAGAGACAGCTTCAAAGGGGGTTATCAGTTACATCGTAAAGGAAGGCGATACCCTCTGGGGGATTGCGGCAAAATACAGTGTGGATGTAAGGCATCTGGCTTCCTGGAACAATCTCAGAAATCAACACCAGTTGAAAACGGGGCAGAGGTTAAATATACATGTCGGAAGAGATGCCGGCAAGAAGGTTTCATAAGGCACGCCGGGGGTCAAAAATAAGCAGTAACCAGAGACAGCTGCCAACCGCATGGTTGGCAGTTTCATTTTATAATATACGAGGAATCTATGATATCAGTTGAAGATGCCCTTTCCCTTATTCTCTCACAGATAAGGGAGATGGGGACTGAGAGGGTAGATATAACATCTTCCCTCGGAAGGGTGATTGCAGAAGATATCTATGCCAGGCGGAACAACCCTCCCTGGGACAACTCCGCCATGGACGGTTACGCCTTAAGGCATGAGGACATAAAAGGGGCGACAAGGGAAAAACCGGCAATCCTGAAGGTAATAGAA
>JACQYJ010000092.1:0-768 GCA_016208525.1 Deltaproteobacteria bacterium
ATGTTTGTTTATCAGGGTTTGTCCGCTTTTGTCCGTGGCCAACTGCCGAATTTAGGTTTATACTGCTCCAGTCGTTTTCAGCTTTTCCAGTATCTTCACCATAGCCAGCGTATCCAGCTTGCAGTATTCGAGGAGGGCCTTGCGAATTGCGGCTATTTCGGCAAGGTCTTCAGACTGGCACATCCGCGCATAGGCAGCCATAGCCATACCGCCGTCCCCTACCTCCATCCCGTCGTATGTCAGTTCATGCAAACCTGTAAAAGGTAAATGCCAGAAGTTCAAGCTCCCGCATTTCAAACAGTATCTTGAATGCAAGAAGCGTCTGTTCCTCGCTCAGATTCAACCGTTCGCAAAGTCCCTTTAATTCAAGGATTCCCCTGCCCAGCGCCCTGGTTCCCTTAAATGCGCTGTCCTGGTATGCAGCAGCCTTATCCCAGACCGTCTTGTTCGCAGCCCCTACAATGTTGATATTATGCTCCAGCAGGGCAATATTGCCGATCCTCCATATCCAGTCATCGTAGTTCTCATTTGTGGTCTTTAGCCATACGTCTTTGACCTGGTCATAATTGACAGCGTTCTGGGCAAAGATGTGCTCCCTCTGGATCATAATCCCGTCGTCTTCATCTACATCATAGTCAAGAATCTGCGCCAGCTCGGTGTCGCTGTAATCCTGTGTCATCCGTTCGTATTCAAAGAGTATGTATTTGTAGTTCCCATACTCCAGGTCTCTCAGCATATAGTCCTTCTTGTACCAGAATGAGAAGTTCC
>JACQYJ010000092.1:843-4544 GCA_016208525.1 Deltaproteobacteria bacterium
ACCAGAATGAGAAGTTCCTTACATGCTCCACAATTCCATTCAGCTTATCGCTTCCCCATATAAAACTTCCGACAGGGCGCTTGTTGATCGTCCATATTGCAAGCTCATTCTCCTCGACGAGGTTAAGAGGAGAAAGCCCTTTTGATGTATACTTCTGGAAGGCGCTTATTTCATTAAGAATGGTTAAGAGCCTGTCGCTGAAAAATATCTTAAGGCTGTCCACCTGCCTGATCGCCTCAATATCTTTTTGCATGTTGACAGGCTCCGGCTGCGTGAAAGCAGCAAGCTTCTCGTAACGATACTTAACGCCCTCTATCTTTCCAAATATGTCTATATTTGTGAGATCGCCGTGTTTTGGGAGGGTACAGGCATACGGGTCTATATTGTTCTGAGTGCCTGCTTTATGCAGTTCAACCAATAATGCCTTGCTGAAGACAGACAGTCCCAGGACGCTGAACAACTGCTTGAATGGATACCAGGTCGCGACGTTGTAGTTGTCCTTAAATTCGCCCGTCTTTTCCTTATCTGCCATTTTTACGAGATAGTCGTAAAACTCGTATATCTCCCGGATTCTCTTAATCAGGTACGGGATGATCTCTTTGATGTTGTCCCTCCTGATGCCCAGTGATTCCCTGAAGACCTTGCTGACGGCCTCATAAATCCTGTCTTCACCGGCCTCATGCCAGATTTCAACCTTTCTTTCATCCTTGTCGCTTTCATCGGTCAGCAGGTCGTTAAGATATCTTCTATAGAAATCCCCCTTCAAAAGCATGAAATTAAGTATTCTCAGGACATCCGCCTCTGCCTGCTCCGGCTTTGAATACAACTTCAATGAGCAGAGAGATTCTATCCTTTCAAAAAGGTTCCCGAAGAGGTTATCTATCTCCGTATCCTCTTCCGGCGTCTTGTCAATCTTCTGGCTGTAGAACATCAAGGTACTCTTGAACTTTTCAAGGTTTGATGCAGATTGTTGAGCACAAAGGCTTTAAGTTCTTCTTTCCTCTCAAAGGTCTCAAGCCGTCTCGTGAAAAAACTGTAACTCTCCCACAACCGCTTGTTGCTCCTTGTAGAAGGTTCGGCAGGCAGGCCTTTTACAAGACTGCCGAAGTAGCCAAAATCAATGATGCCTGGATGCAGCTTTGGATTGCCGGATATAAAAAGATTGCTCTTAATCCCGCTGTCTGCAAGGCTGAGCAAAAACAGGAACAAGGTGGTTATCCGCTGCTGGCCGTCTATGACAAGGTAAAGTTCCTTCCCATCCTCCACTATAGCGTTGTTTACCAAGACCTCTTCATTCACATGATTTCTCAATTGCCAGGCATCAACCTTTGCGAGATAGATGCTCCCCATCAGATAAGGCAGTCCCGTGTTCTGGTCAAGGGCAAAGAGCATATCATTCCAGAAGTCTTCTATCTGCTTTGTTTCCCAGGAGTAGGGGCGTTGATACTTCGGCATGAAATAGAGCTTGTCGCCGGTAAATATGTCGTTGTAGAAGTTCTTTATCTGGACTTCGATCTGATTTTTTGCTGCTTCATTCATACCTTTTCCCCCTTAAGAGAGAATTAATTCCCATTACCATTAACGCGCGGCAAATCACTCATCCGCTGATACTCAAGTCTTTCTTAGCAATCAATTCCTGCGTTGCTATTTCACCAACCACCTGTACAACGGCACTATATTAACGGAGATACCGTCCTCCTTTGTTTCCTCGGCTGTATCGCCGGTTATAATCGTCCCTTTCTTCAAACCAAAGGCCTTGCAGCATTCCAGAAGGCCCCGCATCTCCCTCTTTCGGGTCTTTGCATCGGTGAGTGAGAGACAAACCTGGATGACCTCCATGACAGTTGTTCCCTCTTTTACTATGAAATCGCACTCAACCTTGTCCTTGAAAAAGTAAATCTCCTTTCCCCGCCTTCTAAGCTCCAGAAAGACCGCCTGCTCCAGGGCCTTGCCCGCATCATCGGAGAAGCGGTAATTCAGTGCGTTCAGGAGACCGTTGTCTATGGCATACACCTTCTTTTCGCCAAGCTCCCTTTCTGTGAGCGAATGGATATGCTTCTTCAGGACAAAGGCAAGGTATATGTTCTGGCAGGCGTCCAGCCAGTCATAAAGCTGGTTTTTGCCAATCTTGAAACCGGAAGATTTAAGCTCGTTGTAGATGGTATTGACCGAAAGCTGCTTTGTCGCGGAGGCAAGTACGCGCTTGAGAAAGAACTTGAGGGCCGCAAGATTCTTAATCTCATAACGTTCAAGGAGGTCCCTGTAAATCAGCACATTGAAATATTCCTGCAATACCCTGCGGCGGAAGTCGGCGTCATACCGGACAGTTTCAGGAAAGCCCCCGTCCTTTAGATAGAGGGAGAGGTTGTGGTTTATCTGCGCAACGGACTTTGAACTGTGCAGGTCTGCCTTTAGCCCCTTAAATGACAGGTATTCCCTGAAGGACAGAGGGAAGACCTCATAGCTTACGGTCCTTCCCCTGAGACTGGTGGCGATCTCGCTGCTCAAAAGCCTCGCATTTGAGCCTGTTATAAATATGTTCCTGGATACGTTGTCATACAGGCGCCTTATGAACTTGTCCCATTTTTCTATGTTCTGGATTTCGTCAAAAAGGAAGCAGCAATCATTCAAGTCCGTATTAGGGTAAAGCTCAAGGTATGCCTTTATAATTAGGTCAAGCTCGGCGGTATTCAGGTCAAGCCGCTCGTCCTCGAAGTTTATATAAACAATTGCGGTCTTGTTTGTCCCCTGCTTAAGGAGCTTTTCGATTATGTTGAAGAGAAAAGAGGTCTTGCCGCTGCGCCTGGCTCCGATAAGTGTGATTATCTTTCCCGTGCCGCTCGGCGGCTCCAGTTCCCGCTTGTAAAGCGTCGGCAAAGGGCATAGATGAAAGTCCCTTATTATCTGTTTTAATAAATCTTTCTTCATTGTAAGGAAATTTTATCATAAAGCTTCTTTAAATCAAGGAAAATTTAAAGGACATTCTCTTCCTCTGCATTCCTTTAATCCCCCATAGTGATGCTGCCTGTGTTTATGATGTTATCTACAAGAGGCGTTACATCCGTCTTCATCTTTGAAAAATTATCCCTGATTCCCGCGAGGAAGCCTTCTCTGTCTTTCAGGATATCTTTAATATATCTGTGCGGATAGTCAAAAACCTTATAATAGGGCCACCACGGTGAAGTTTTGCCACCTCCAAACAATTCAGTTATTTTGCTGACGAGTAGCTGCTCTTTAGCCGGTTCTATAGTATATTTATCACTTCCTTTAGGAATACCCATAATAAGGTTATCAAACTGAAGATTTTCGCACTCTATGCCATAAGAGATAATCCCTCTTTCCAATCCTTCTCGCTTCCAGCTTGTCTTATAAAAATATACTCCCGTCCACTTTTCCAGCGATTTGGCATTTTGAGAATATTCCCAACCTTCTTCAGCAGGAAAGACCTTTGATAGTTCTACAACAATATCATCTATAAATGCTGCTATACTATTAAGAAACTCCATTGAAGAAACTGCCTTTGGAAGTATTACATCCAGCGATTCGATGATCTTGGTTTTAAACATCTGTTCACGGCTTTCCCAGGGTTCATCTTTATTTAACTTAATTTCCCAGAAAATAGGGTCAGAGTCACCTTCCCAGTAATGTGGTTCAGGTAATTCATTTGTCAGGTTTTCATTAAACCATGCGAGCGTGTATCT
>JACQYJ010000101.1 GCA_016208525.1 Deltaproteobacteria bacterium
TCAGGAGTTTCAATAAACTCAAGCCTTGAGAAGATTGTCGGCCAGGGAGATGTTGTCATAGACTTTACCGCTGCTGAGGCGTCCCTCGAAAATCTTAAGATTGTTTCAAAGGCAGGGAAGGCCATAGTAATCGGCTCCACCGGGTTTACTTCTGCTCAGATAGAAGAGGTAAAAAAGCTCTGCAGGGAGATACCCTGCGTCATGTCGGCAAATATGAGCGTAGGTGTAAATGTCATGCTCAAGGTCCTTCACGATACTGCAAGGACCCTGGGTGAAGATTATGACGTGGAGATCGTTGAGGCACACCACAGGCTCAAGAAGGATGCTCCCAGCGGAACTGCCCTTATGATTGCCGGATGTCTGGCGGATGCCCTTGGGAGAGACCTGGGCGAGGTTGGCGTTTATGCGAGACATGGCATCATCGGAGAGCGCAGCAAAAAGGAGATAGGTATTCAGACCATCCGGGGCGGCGACATAGTCGGCGACCATACCGTTATGTTTGCAGGAACCGGTGAAAGACTTGAGTTTACACACAGGGCCCACACGAGGGACAACTTCGCAAGAGGGGCAGTCAGGGCAGCGATCTGGGTAGTCGGGAAGAAGCCGGGGCTCTATGATATGCAGGATGTATTAGGACTAAAAGATAGGTGAAAAGGTCAAAAGGCAAAGAGAATTTTTAACCTCTTAACCTATTCGCCATATCCTTAAAACTGAAGCCCCTTAACTGGGGCTTTTCTATTCCTTTATGCTGAATCAACACCTTGAATGTACTACCCATCCCTCCTGGAATAAGAAGCTTTTTCAGGGTTATATTGTTTTTAATGGCGCTTATGTTTTCGGCATTGATGGCTTCCAATTGCTGAAACTCTTCTTCTATCCCGCATCCCATGAGGAAATATGACTGGTCTGTAAAGCCAGAGACTTCAAGCCCTGCCTCCCTTCCAGCCTCGGCAAGGGAAGTGAAATCCACATGAGCGGTCATATCCTGCCCGCCGATGTTTTTAAATGGGTCTTCTGAAGACTGGTGTTTATAATAGCACATCAGTGTCCCCCTGTTCCTTTCAGCCAAGTAAAGCTCTTTTCTCGGGTATCCGTAGTCTATGGTGATGACAAAACCTTTTTGCAGGCTGTTCCCGACTCCCTTTACCCAGTCAATGGCTTTAAGATTTACCTCTGTTGTGTAACCATCATCAATTGCAGATTGCGGATTGCGGAATGCGGAACTCAGGAAGTCTGCAAGTCTTTGATCTGATGGATCATCCTCTGTCTCGACAAGTTTTCCATCTTTAAGACTAACGTAGATCTCCTGCCAGCGAGTATTGGAATATCTGATCTTATGGACAGGGAATGCGTCTATCAACTCATTGGACAGGACTATTCCGATACCACCCTCACCCTCGACCCTCCACCCATCCGGGTATAAATCCCTGAGGGAGAGGGAAGGGCAAAGGCCCTCTTTTATCTCAGGCACCCATGAAACCTTGTCCATCAGGCCTAACTCTTCTATATGCCTTTTTTGCCTCACAATAAAGTCCGGGCTTTTTTCGACTATGAAGTACCTTATCTCTCTAAAGAGGGCAGGGGACTTATCCTTTGCGGACAGGAGGATGTCTGCACATAAGAGCCCTTTGCCTGCCCCTGCTTCGACAACGTTTAAAGGAGAGTGGTTAAGGATAGCCTTCATCTCCTCAATCTGCCTCATTATGCAGACACCGAAGGCCCTGTGGACATCGGCGTTGGTGTAATAATCACCCTCTTTACCTATCCTCGCCTTTTTTGAGGTGTAATAGCCGTATTCGGGATGATACAGGGCTGTATCCATGAACTCTTCAAAGGTGATCCGGCCCCTTTGTTCAATCCGATCTTTAAGCTCTAAGACGATAGACGCTTCTGTTAACATCTTGAAACGATACCTTCAATATTTTGCCGTGTCAATCATTTGCTGCAGGCCTGTAAAGCGAAGAGGAAAAGGCAAAAGTGCTTGTAAGGAGTTGGTTTGTTTGATATAGTCGGCAGATAGTTACATGAACATGCGGAGTCTAACCTATGAATAAGCTCGAACTCTGCTGCCCCGCCGGAAACCTTCCGTGCCTCAAGGCAGCCATTGATAACGGGGCAGACGTTGCATATCTCGGATTTCAGAACGCCACCAACGCCAGGAACTTTGAAGGTCTGAACTTTTCCTTGAAGGAGATAGATGAAGGTGTGGCATATGCCCATGCGAGAGGGAAGAAGGTCTTCATTGCGATAAACACATTCCCCCAGTTTGATGATGCAAAGGTCTGGTTCCAGGCAGTAGACGACGCCTGCAGGCTGAAGGTTGATGCCGTTATCCTGGCCAATATGGGCGTCCTGAAATACGCCCGCGACAAATACCCTGAGATGAACCTCCACCTGAGCGTCCAGGCAAGTTGCTCTAATATAGAGAGCATAGATTTCTATAAGGAAAATTTTGGGGTTAAGAGGGTTGTTCTTCCAAGGGTCATGACCGTTGACGAAATGAAGGCATTAAGGTCAAAGACGGATGTTGAGCTTGAGGTATTCGCCCTGGGAGGGCTCTGTATAAATGTGGAGGGGCGCTGCTATCTGTCATCATATGTGACAGGGGTATCGTGCAACACCGGAGGGGTATGCTCTCCATCCCGTTTTGTGAGGTTTGGGAATAAAGATGACAAGCTCAGGATCACTCTGAACGATATATTACTAAATGAGCTAAATGCAGACGAGTCCTCCCCTTATCCCACATGCTGCAAGGGACGCTATTATGTGGACGGGAAGCCTTTCTATGCCTTTGAGGAGCCTGAATCGCTGAATGTCATGGAACTTATACCGAAGCTGGCAGATGCGGGGATTGACGCCCTCAAGGTTGAGGGAAGGCAGAGGACAAAGTCTTATGTGGCCCTGGTTACAAAGACACTCAGGACGGCTGTTGACAGCTACTATCAGAACCCTTCAGGTTTTGTGATGAAGCCAGAATGGATAAAGGAGTCCAACGCATCCTTTGAGGGGTCTGCGCCTACACTTGGATGTTATTTGGAAAAATAGGAGGGCTTCATGCTGGAGTTGCAACACCGTTTGATGAAAAACTTGACATATATTTGGGTTTAAGGATATAAACAGGTATGGAAGAGCGGATAATAAATATCCTCATAGACATCAAGGCCGATATCGGTGCATTAAAGAAGGGCCAGGATGAAATCAAGGAGGACGTTTCCATCCTTAAGTTGGATGTTGCTACTATTAAGGAAGATGTCTCCGACCTTAAGATAAGGGTTTGCAATTTGGAAGACGATATGGCCGATGTCAAATCCACAGTCAATTCTCTGGCCGATGGTTTGCTTGAAACGTCGAGAGAAGTAAAACAGATAAAGGGCAAGGCGGTCCACCACTAAGTCCACTCGCCCTCAGGGATTTATGCCCGGATGGGTAAAGGGTTAGGGTTAGGGTGAGGGTGGTGTCATACCAAAGTGATAATGTCTGGTTTTACCAAAGTAGAAATGTCCGGTTTTAAGGCTATAATCTCTCCATTTTGAAAGGAGGCAGGAATGGCGGCGACAATACCATTAGAACTTTATGAATCCCTTGAAGACAAGTACGGTAAGGATTTAGCGAGAGAGATAACAAAGACCATTGAGATAAGCTTTGAGGCTATTGAGAAAAAGGCCGATGCCGTTGTCTTGCAGAAAAAGCTCGAACTTAAGGATGAACTTACAAAGGAGCTTGCTACAAAGGCGGATTTGCAGATTGTTAAGACAGAGCTTGAGGCAAAGATAGAAAGAGTCAATCAGAAACTTAACTTTATGATAGTTCTGATGGTTCTGGCTTTAACCCTGATGAACCCTGTAATGGCCGATATAATAAAGCATTTTTTGAAGCTGTAATTCCGGGAGCCTTTCAAATGGCACATACCCCGCGCACTCACTCACTCACAACTGACAAATTTACAAACCTTTATAAGATTCAATATGGAAGGCAGGCTGCGGATTTTATCCGGTCTGTCTTTTTTATTTGATGGTAAAATCAATGATTGGTGGATTACAGGGCTTGTCAATGGTAAAGATTTGACCCCCTATGTTTTCTCTTGCTTTTGAAATAATTTTTGGCTAAAGTTACACATCAAGGAGAATGACAATGGCGGTGACAATACCATTAGAACTTTATGAATCCCTTGAAGACAAGTACGGTAAGGATTTAGCGAGAGAGATAACAAAGACCATTGAGATAAGCTTTGAGGCTATTGAGAAAAAGGCCGATGCTGTGGCTCTTCAGAAGAAGCTTGAGCTCAAGGATGAGCTTACTAAGGAGCTTGCTACTAAAGCCGATATCGCAAGGCTCGAAGGGAAAATTGAGACAGAAATTTTGCGGTTGGATCGCAAATTTACGGTAATGTTCGTTATCCTTTTCTTCACCATAATATTCCTCAACCAGAATGCCCTTGAATTTATGGCGAAGGTCTTGGGGCTGATGAAATAACGGCCCCAGGATGAACTGACTTTCCAAGGATGGTTTGAAATGGCACGCTTCCTGATGGGCGTATGCGATACGCCCCTACATGTTCAACTCAACTCAACTCAACTCAACAAATAACGCCTTTAATGATAGTTCTTAATCAAACGGATGGCAACGGGGTCAGGCTTTTATAATTTGGTTCCGCAAATATCAAATTAACAAAGTCTGACCCCTTAATTTTACTGACCCCTTAATTTTAAATCCATCTTTCCCCTGTAACTTTCTATTTGGCCCATGTTGCCTGCCTGTGCTATTATCTTTATGCATTAAGACTTTGGTGGTCTCGTAAAAAGTCTTTTTTTTGCTCGCAAAGGCGCAAAGACAAGCTCTTTAATCCCAATATGTTTTTCTCGGCGTCTCCGCGTCTCTGCGGTTAATTTTGACTTTTTACGAATGAATCATTACAGGAGTAGTAAATGGAATTAACCTTAGGCCCTGTCCTGTTCGACTGGGGGAGGGACAAACTTTTGGAGTTTTATAAAGAGGCGGCTCTGTGGCCTGTCTCAGATGTGTATCTGGGGGAGGTGGTCTGTCACAGGAAGCGTGGACTTACCCTTGATGATATCAGCAGGGTAGGGGAGGAGCTTCAGAAGGCTGGAAAGAATGTGGTTATATCTACCCTCGCCCTGGTATCTGACGATAAAGAGCTTGATGTTGTAAGAGAGGCTTGCCGTCTTCCCTTTGCCATAGAGGCAAACGACGCATCAGCCCTGCAACTGGCAAAGGGGAAGAAATGTCTTGTGGCAGGTCCTCATATAACAAGCTATAATTACGATAGTGTGGAGTTCCTTAAAGGTATCGGGGTGAATCGGGTAGTATTCCCGGTGGAACTTTCTAAAGATGCTATGGAGGCTATTGCAAAGAACACTGATATTGAGACCGAGGCATTTGTATACGGGAAACTGCCCCTGGCCTTTTCATGGAGATGTTACACATCAAGGGCCTTTGGATTGATGAAGAGCAACTGCAAGATCGATTGCAGAAAGTTCCCGGAGGGGATGATGATAGAGACCCTTGAAAAGAGGCCTCTCTTTATGGTGAACGGGACCCAGATCATAAGCGCCCTTACCATGAACCTGATAGATTACCTGGATGAGCTAAAGGATATAGGGATCACAAAGGCAAGGATATCACCCCAGTATGGAGTAACAGGGGATGTGATAAAGGTCTTTAAGGACAGGCTTGATGGTAATATATCTGTGGCAGAGGCCGATAATAGGTTAAGACCTTTGGAGAAGACAGGTTTCTGCAACGGGTGGTATCATGGAAAGGCGGGGTGGGAGGATGTCAGGGAGAGTGCGGAGTGGAAGTCCCTGGTGATAGAATAAGGAGAGACAATAATGAACTATTTACCGCATAGACGCAGAGAAAGCCTTAACTCCCCCCATCCCCCTCTTAAATTAAGAGGGGGAGCGAGGGGGCGTTGCTCGGCGTCTCAGCGCCTCAGCGGTGGATTTATTGTTGTGGTCTTCTTTTTTCTCATTAATCTATTCCTATCCAATGCCGCTGAAATATACCGCTGGACAGACGATGAGGGGGTCGTTCACATAACAGATGACCGGTCGAATATTCCTGATAAATACTGGGTAGAGGAACGGGTTAAAAAGGAAGAGATAACGCCGTCTTCGAATGAGACGGAGCCTGTTGTTCCTGAGCCGGCACAGACATATAAAGAGGGGGGCACAGGAGAGGTTTTTGGTGATTACCCCCTTGCGTGGTGGATTGACACATTCAGGGATCTCCGAAAGGATATTGCAGATAGTCAGGAAAGTCTTGATCGGGAAAAAAACTTTGTAACCGTATTTGATGAAGGCGGAAGGAGATACCCAAGAAAGATTTATACAAAGGAAGAGATAGCGCAGTATGAAAGATCAAAGGCAGATATCCCGGTTATGGAAGACGATCTAAAGAACCTGAACAAGGAACTTGAAGAGCTCCAGAGGAAGGCCAGGATTTACGGCGTCCCAAAGAAGGTTACTGAATGACCTGTAATAATGCGGAATGGCGAATGCGGATTGCGGAATTGAATTCCGAGATTTTGATGTACTTAAAA
>JACQYJ010000150.1 GCA_016208525.1 Deltaproteobacteria bacterium
GGAAATCTTTTAAAATTGTAGGGGCAGGTCGTTGACCTGCCCTGGGCAAGGCGCCGCCTTGCCCCTACGTTATCAATGGTAGACATCAAAAACCGCACAGTTGAAGAACTCTCAGCCTTTATCGCGCACCTTGGAAAGGAAAAGTTCAGGGCCTCCCAGATAATCAAGTGGGTCTATCAGAAGAGGGTTGAGTCCTTTGATGATATGACAAACCTGGCCAAGGATTTCAGGGAGGCGTTGAAAGGTGTTGCCTATATTAGCGCCATTCAGGCGGTAAGGGTTGAGGTCTCTAAGGATGGAACAAAGAAGTACCTCTTCCAGCTCAAGGATGGCAACTTCATAGAAAGCGTCCTCATCCCGGATGAAGACAGGCTTACACTCTGCATATCAAGCCAGGTGGGGTGCCCTTTGGACTGCGGTTTCTGTCTGACAGGAAGCGGCGGCTTTGTAAGGAATCTTGAGACCTCTGAAATAATAAACCAGATATGCGCAGTTCAGGATGACCTGCCGGAAGAGGCCCGACTAACCAATATCGTATTAATGGGGATGGGAGAGCCCCTTCTCAATTACGACAACGTCCTGAAAGCCCTCATGATAATGATATACGGGGACGGCCTGAGCTTTTCCACTCGAAAGATAACGGTTTCAACATCAGGGATAGTGCCGGAGATGCTGCGATTAGGCTCGGAGACAAATGTAAATCTTGCTGTCTCCCTTAATGCAACTACTGACGAGGCCAGAAGCAGGCTGATGCCTGTAAATAAAAAGTACCCTTTGAATATGCTTTTATCTGCATGCAGGGAGTATCCCCTTCCCCCAAGGAGGAGGATAACTTTCGAGTATATCCTGATAAAAGGGATCAACGATTCTCTTGAGGATGCCAGGAGGCTGGCCAGGCTGGTCAAAGGGATTCCGTGCAAGATAAACCTGATCCCTTACAACGAGCATGAGGGATCGGAGTTCAGGAGGCCTTCTGACGAGGCAGTCCGCGCATTCCAGGAGATACTCCAGAATGTTGGATACACTGCTCTTCTCAGGACAAGCAAGGGGCTTGATATATCCGCAGCCTGCGGGCAGCTCAGGGGGAAGCTGTTGAATAATCGGGGCAATTGACTTTCGGATGACCATAGGGTAATCTTAGACAGACAAAAATCAAATCTACCACTGAGACACAGAGGCACAGAGAAACCCTTTTTAATATTTGTAACTACTCAGGTCTGTTTTGCACTGGACAATAAAAAAACCAGATCAAACCCAAATTTCACGCAAAGGCGCAAAGACGCCAAGAAAGAAAAACTATAGACTTCTTTTTGTAGTTCTTTGCGAGCTTTGCGGCTTTGCGTGAGACGCCTTACTTTTAGACCTTAGTAGTTATCTTTTTGTAGTTCTTTGCGAGCTTTGCGGCTTTGCGTGAGACGCCTTACTTTTAGACCTTAGTAGTTACTAATATTTTTCTCTGCGCCTCCGCGTCTCCGCGGTAGATATAGCCTGTAATTAAATAGGAGAATTCATACATATGCCAAAAAAGAAGGACGCATACGCAGAGGCCGGTGTAAACATAGATGCCGGCAATAAATTTGTAGAGCTGATAAAACCTATGGTAAAGGCCACGTCAAGGCCTGAGGTCCTGGCTGACATCGGCGGATTTGGGGGGCTTTTCAGCCTGAGGAACAATAAATACAAGAACCCGGTCCTTGTATCATCTACGGACGGCGTGGGGACAAAGCTCAAGATCGCCTTCATGATGGACAGGCACGACACAGTGGGGATAGACCTGGTTGCGATGTGCGTAAACGATGTTATTGTCCAGGGGGCTGAGCCTCTGTTCTTTCTGGATTACTTTGCAACAGGGAAGCTCGAACCTGAAAAGGCAGCCCAGGTCGTCAAGGGGATTGCAGACGGATGCAAGGAGGCCGGCTGTGCCCTCATTGGGGGTGAGACAGCGGAGATGCCGAGCTTCTATAAGGATGGAGAGTACGATATAGCCGGATTCGCAGTCGGAGCGGTAGACCAGGACAACCTCATAGAGGGTTCAAGGGTAAACGTAGGGAACAAGGTGATTGGAATCGCATCAAGCGGACTGCATTCAAACGGCTACTCACTTGTGAGAAAGGTCTGTTTTGAAAAGCACAGACTGAAGATTGACGATCATATCCCGGAGCTTGGGAAGACCATTGGCGAGGAGCTGCTTACCCCGACAAGGATATACGTCAAGAGCATCCTGCATATCGTCAGGGAGTTCACTGTCAACGGTATGGCCCATATAACGGGCGGAGGCTTTACAGAGAATATTCCGAGGGTTGTGCCAAAGAGCTGCAAGGTCAGGATAAAGACCGGTTCATGGGAGACACTGCCTATATTTGCATTCCTTAGGGAACAGGGGAAGCTATCGGATGATGAAATGCTCAGGACATTCAACAACGGGATAGGGATGGTCATAATGGTCAGGCAGGAGCAGGTGGACGACATCATGATCAGGCTCAATGGCCTGAAGGAAAAGGCCTGGGTAATCGGAGATGTTGTTGAACGAAAGGGTAAAGAGGACAGCATCGAATATGTCTAAGCTCAGGCTTGGAGTCCTTGCATCAGGGAGCGGCTCAAATCTTCAAGCAATAATAGATTCCATTAAATGCGGCAATCTCCCCTGCGAGATTGCCGTTGTCATTTCTGATAAACCTGATGCCTATGCCCTGAAAAGGGCTGAACTGCATGGGATCAAAACCGAGGCTGTCCAATCAAAGACATTCCAGAACAGGGATGAGTTTGATACTGAACTGGTCAGGGTATTAAAAGAGCATAATGTAGGGCTCGTCGTACTGGCAGGGTTCATGAGGGTTGTAACCAGGGTCTTGATAAATGCCTTCCCTATGAGGATTATGAACATCCACCCCTCCTTACTCCCATCCTTCCCAGGCCTCCACGTTCAGAAAAAGGCGATTGAATACGGTGCAAAGTTCTCAGGATGCACAGTCCATTTTGTTGACGAAGGTGTTGATACAGGCCCCATTATCATTCAGGCAGTGGTTCCAGTCTATGATGGCGACACAGAAGAAACCCTGTCAGCAAGGAGTCTAAAGGAAGAGCACAGGATATACCCCGACGCAATCAAGCTGTTTGCCGAAGGCAGGCTCGAGGTAAGGGACAGGAGGGTAATTGTAAAGTAACTACTCAGGTGGATAGACTGAAGGTTTTTAGGATACTTCAGCCTAAATACCTGAGTATATACCTGAGTAGTTACTATTTTTTAATCTCAGGTGCTGGGATTACTTCCGGCTGAGTGTATGGCGATGGGTCAACCGTTCGAGTTTTGGAATGACATCTGAAACAGTCTTCCAGCGGAAATGCAACCTTCCCATGGCATATCCCGCAATATTTGCCTGCCATGATCTTCATCATGCTCATATCAGGGTTGC